>NZ_RZRV01000037.1:0-64889 GCF_004023085.1 Mesorhizobium sp. M7A.F.Ca.US.010.02.1.1
GATAAATCGGCTGTATGTCCTATGCGACCTGGCATCTCAAAACACGAACAGGATGGAAACGAATCTCCATCCTGTTCGATAGGTCTTACCAGATCCTCATCCAGCCCAACTTAAGTGAACTGCATTAGGGCGCGAGGCCCGGCTTTTTCGTGTCGTGGCTTGAACGACTTAGAACTTCATACCGACGCCGAAGGTGACGCGGTTGTCGGTGGCCTTGACCTTGCCGATGCCGTCGAAGCTCTTGCTGCCGAAGTCGGTGTAGCGGTACTCGACGCGGCCGAAGACATTGTCGGTCAACTTGATGTCGGTGCCAACACCGGCGGTCCAGCCGAGCATCGTTGCGCGATCGCTGGCCCCAAGGACGGTGTCTTCCACCTTCAGGCTTCTGCCGGCGAGACCGCCGGTGCCATAGAGCAGGATTTCTGGGCTGACCGCGTAGCCGAGACGGGCACGCAGCGAACCTTCAAAGCCGGCCTTGGAGTCGATGCCGTTGTCGTCGCCCTTGACGCCGTTGTAGCCGAGTTCGGCTTCAGCGCCGTAGACGAAGTTCTCCTGCTGCCACTGATAGCCGCCGAAGACACTGCCGACGAAACCCTTGGTATCGGTTTCAACGTCGAAATCCTTTTCCTTGGTCCGGCCGCTGAAGCCATAGCCGACGTTGAGACCGGCGTAGGGGCCGGCCCACGAAGCGACCGGAAGTTCAGCGATCGGCGCAGGTGCCGGCGGCTCTTCCGAAACCACGTCAGCAGCATAGGCAGTTCCGCTGAGGGCGAAGAGGCCGAGCGCAACGGCCAGCGGCCGTGCGAATTTGAGATTGGCTTGCATTGTTCTTTACTCCTTAAGCCACAGGACACAGGCTTGTTTCTCACGATCGCCATCTACCCGTCCGGGGGGTGAAACGGATCTGGCGTTCGTCGGTTCCAAATGTCGTGTCAAAATGCGGCTGAAGCGAACCTGAACTTGGGTCATTCCCCGGCACGAATGAGGCAGAACCTTGACGTTGCATCTTCGCAACAGCGAAATGGCAGGAACCATCCCGTGCTGCGCTGCACACCGCTTGGTGCAAGGACTCCAGCACCCTATATTGCGGTCGGGCGCGCCCGAGTCCAGGGCGGGCCGGGATGTCCAAACGGCCGTTTCGCCACAATGCTGCCCAAGGTGCGAACACCATTTAACGCATGCCGGGCCATATTTCGCCGGCACTGCTTTTTCGGCCCGAAATTGAGGATTGACACCATATGAGCAAAGCCACTGTCACGGCGCTGGTGACGGGCGGGGCCAGGCGGATCGGCAGGGCGATCGTCGAGGATCTCGCCGCCCACGGTTTTGCCGTCGCCATTCATTGCAACCGCTCGCGCACCCAGGCCGATGTGTTGGCTGCCGAAATCATCGCCGGAGGTGGCCGTGCCGCCGTGGTCGCCGCCGACCTGACCGATATGGACGCCGTTGGCGATCTCGTCGGCCAGGCGCAAGCAGCGCTCGGACCGATTCCGCTGCTGGTCAACAATGCGTCGCTGTTCGAGGACGATTCGGTTCTGGATTTCGAGTGGCGGGCCTGGGACCGGCACTTTGCCGTCCATGTGAAAGCGCCCGCGCTCCTGGCGCAGAATTTCGCCCGGGCGTTGCCGGCAGGGCAGGAGGGCCTGATCGTCAACATGATCGATCAGCGCGTCTGGCGGCCGACGCCGCGCTACTTCTCCTATGCGCTGTCCAAGTCGACGCTGTGGACGGCCACGCAGATGATGGCGCAAGCGCTCGGCCCCAGCATCCGCGTCAATGCCATCGGCCCGGGGCCGACCCTGAAGAACGCGCGTCAGGATGACAGCGATTTTGCAGCCCAAGTCGATGGCTTGGTCCTGAAGCGCGGCCCGGATTTGCCGGAATTCGGCGCCACGATCCGCTATCTCTGGGAAGCGCGCTCGGTCACCGGCCAGATGATCGCGCTTGATGGCGGCCAGCATCTTGCGTGGCAGACGCCCGATGTGACAGGCATGACGGAATGAGTCCCGTAGACCACAAAAGCAAGCCGCGCGGCGGCGCCGACGATCTGCCCCCCGATATCGACGTCGAGGACGAGGCAGTCGAGGAGATCGTTGAAACCGTCGGTCCCGATGTCGCCTTCACCGCCATCGACTGGACGCCGCATGCCGGCGACGCGGAAGGCATGATCGGCGCCGAGGTGATCCAGACGCTGGTCAAGCGGCTGCCCAACGCGCCCGGCGTCTACCGCATGATGAACGCTGCCGGCGATGTGCTCTATGTCGGCAAGGCGCGCAGCCTGAAGAAGCGCGTCACCAACTACGCGCAAGGCCGCTTCCACACCACCCGCATCGGCCGCATGGTGCGCGAAACGTCGACGATGGAGTTCGTCGTCACCCGCACCGAGATCGAAGCGCTGCTGCTCGAAGCCAACCTTATCAAGCGCTTGCGGCCGCGCTTCAACGTCCTGATGCGCGACGACAAGTCGTTTCCCTATATCCTCTTGACCGGCGACCATGTCTCGCCCGGCATCTACAAGCATCGCGGCGCGCGCTCGCGCAAAGGCGATTATTTTGGGCCCTTCGCCTCGGCCGGTGCCGTTGGCCGCACCATCAACTCCCTGCAGCGCGCCTTCCTGCTCAGGAGTTGCACCAACTCGTTCTACGAGAACCGCACGCGGCCATGCCTGCTTTATCAGATCAAGCGCTGCGCCGGCCCCTGCACCGGAGAGGTTTCGCACCAGGACTATGCCGAACTGGTCAATGAGGCGAAGGACTTCTTGTCCGGCCGCAGCCAAAAGGTGAAGACGGAAATCTCCGCCGCCATGCAGCAGGCGTCGGAAGCTCTCGATTTCGAGCGCGCCGCGATCTATCGCGATCGACTTGCGGCCCTGTCGCATGTGCAGAGCCACCAGGGCATCAATCCGGCTACCGTCGACGAAGCCGATGTCTTCGCCATCCATCAGGAAGGCGGCCAGGTCTGCATCCAGGTGTTCTTCTTCCGCACCGGCCAGAACTGGGGCAACCGCGCCTATTTCCCCAAGGCCGATCCGGCGTTGGAAGCAGCCGAGGTGTTGGGTTCGTTCCTGGCGCAGTTCTATGACGACAAGCCGACGCCGCGGAACATTCTTCTGTCGCATGGCGTCGAGGATCAGGAACTATTGGCCGAGGCGCTCTCCACCCGCGCCGGCCGCAAGGTCGCGATCTCCGTGCCGCAGCGTGGCGAGAAGAAGGACCTGACCGACAACGCCCTGCAGAATGCCCGCGAGGCGCTCGGACGCCGGCTGGCTGAAACCTCCACCCAGGGACGCCTGCTTGCGGGTTTCGCCGAGACATTCGGCCTGCCGAAGCCGCCGGTGCGCATCGAGGTCTACGACAATTCGCACATCATGGGCACCAATGCCGTTGGCGCCATGGTCGTCGCCGGGCCGGAAGGTTTTGTGAAGAATCAGTACCGGAAATTCAACATCCGCTCGACCGAGATCACGCCTGGTGACGATTTCGGCATGATGCGCGAGGTGATGGAGCGACGGTTTTCGCGGTTGCTCAAGGAGCATGGCGATGTCCCGGCTGGCGATGCAGTTGATGGTTCGGCAGACGATATGGAGGACGATATCTCCGGCAGCTTCCCGGCCTGGCCCGATGTCATCCTGATTGACGGTGGCCAGGGCCAGATGACCGCGGTGCGCAAGATCCTTTCGGATCTCGGCATCGAGGACCGCGTGGTTGCCATCGGCATCGCCAAGGGCCAGGACCGCGACGCCGGCCGCGAACGGTTCTTCGTCAAAGGCAGGGACTCGTTTTCGCTGCCGGTTCGCGATCCCGTGCTCTATTTCGTCCAGCGGCTGCGCGATGAGGTCCATCGTTTCGCGATCGGTTCGCATCGGGCGCGCCGCAAGAAGGAGATGGTCAAGAGCCCGCTCGACGAGATCAGCGGTATCGGTCCAGGCCGCAAACGCGCCTTGTTGTTGGCCTTCGGCACCGCCAAGGCGGTCAGCCGCGCCGCCATCGAGGATTTGAGGAAAGTCGACGGTATTTCCGAGCAGGTGGCGAAACTGGTCTACAATCATTTCCATGAGAGCTGACAGCAAGGATGCTATTTTCGTCTGGTCAATCGATTCTCGCCTGTTGACCCCCTACATTCGCTTCTGATTTGAGTAGGCAGGCAGAAAGAGTTTCCCAGATATGGCCAAGCGCGCGTTCAACCTGCCCAATATGCTCACCTACGCCCGCATCGTCGCGGTGCCGCTGGTGGTGCTATGCTTTTTTCTCGAAGGACATCTGAAGTCGAGCGACTTTGCCCGCTGGTCGGCGCTGATCATCTTCCTGCTCGCCTCGATCACCGATTATCTGGATGGCTATTTGGCGCGCGCCTGGCAGCAGACCTCCAACATCGGCAAGATGCTCGACCCGATCGCCGACAAGCTGCTGGTCGCCACCTGCCTGCTGCTGCTGGCCGCCGACACCGATCGCCATGCGGGCATTGCCGGCTGGTCGTTGTGGGCCGCGATCATCATCCTGTGCCGCGAAATCCTCGTCTCGGGCCTGCGCGAATATTTGGCGGCGCTGAAAGTTTCGGTGCCGGTGACGCAGCTGGCAAAATGGAAGACCGCCATCCAGATGGTCGCCATAGCGTTCCTCTTGGCCGGACCGGCCGGCGACAAGATTTTTCCGCTGACCACCCAGACCGGGCTGGTGCTGCTGTGGATCGCGGCGCTGGTTACGCTCTATACGGGCTACGACTATTTCCGCGCCGGCCTCAAGCACATCATGGACGAGTGAGATGACGACCCGGCTCATTTATTTTGCCTGGGTGCGCGAACGCATCGGCCTGCCTGAGGAGGATGTCGACCTGCCTGCCGGCATCGAGACGGTCGCCGATCTCCTGCGCTGGCTGAAATCGCGCGGCGAGGGCTACGAGCACGCGCTGCGATATCCCGACGTGATCCGCGTCGCCATCAACCAGGAACATGTCGAGCACCGCGAGAAGATCGCGGGCGCCCGCGAAATCGCGCTGTTCCCGCCGATGACCGGGGGCTGACATGAGCGGCGGGGTCTTACCTGTCGTGCGCATTCAGCGCCAGGATTTTGACGTCGCCGCCGAGATCGCCAGACTGACGCAAGGCCGCGCCGATATCGGCGCCGTGGTGACCTTCTCAGGCCTTTGCCGCGACGAGCAGGGCGCGCTCTCAGCGCTCGAGCTCGAACACTATCCCGGCATGGCCGAAGCGGAAATCGCCCGCATCGCTGCTGAAGCGGTCGAGCGTTGGCCATTGCAGGGGCTCACCGCCATCCACCGCCACGGGAAGATCGCGCCCGGCGAGAACATCGTGCTGGTCGTGGCAGCCTCGGCGCATCGCCATGCGGCGTTCGAGGCGGCGAATTTTCTGATGGACTATTTGAAATCGCGCGCGCCCTTCTGGAAGAAGGAGCATCGGGCTGACGGCTCGGAGGGTGGCTGGGTCGAGGCCAAGGAGGCCGATGCAACGGCCGCGCAACGCTGGTCTCAGTCCGAATAAGATCCGCCGCAGCCATGCATTGACCGCAATCCTTTGGCCAATTGGCAGGATTGGTCAGCCTGGGGCATTGGCAGCCCGGGGCATTGGCAGCCAGGGGTGAGGGAGATGGTCATGCTGGACAGGATCGCGGAGTTCTTCATCTTCGGTTTCGTGCCTCTGGTCGTCGGCATATTGGCCGTTCCGGACCAGTCTGTTGCCGCCGAACAGGCCGTGAGGGGCGAGGTCATCTATCGCGAGCGCATTGCCTTGCCGCCCAGTGCCGTGCTGTCCGTACAACTTGCCGATGTGTCGCTGGCCGATGCGCCTGCCACCATCATCGGCGAGCAGAAAGTGCAGCCGGCCGGCCAGGTGCCGATCAGCTTCGAGATCAAATTCGACCCTTCCGTCATCCGGTCGCAGATGACCTACGCGTTGCAAGCCCGCATCACCGTCGATGACAAGCTGCTGTTCATCTCCGATATGCGCCATCAGGTCGATCCGCTGGCCGACGTGCCGCAGACCATCATGCTGAAGATGGTCACCCCGAGCGCCGAGCCCATGGTTTCGGTCTTCGATCAGCTCTGGCTGGTCGACTATGTCGACGGCATCGGCGCCATTGCTGCCCCGCAAGCGACATTCAGGGTCAGCGAGGCCGGCAAGGCGGGCGGCAGCGGCCCCTGCAACACCTATTTCGCCACTGCCAAACTCGATGGCCAAACGATCGTGATCAGAGACATCGGTTCTACCTACAAGGCCTGTGCGCCCGAGGTGATGGCCGAGGAAAAGGCGCTGTTCGATGCGCTGGCCAAGGCGGCGTCATACCGTGTCGATGCCGGCAAGCTCATCATATCGGACAAGGACGGCCGCGAGATCCTGCGCTTTAGCGCGGCGAGCTGACCCCCCAACGAAGAAGGCCGGCGAAACGCCGGCCTTCTTTTTACGGGATCCAAGGTCTGGACTATCGGCTCAGCCGACGATCTCGGTGTCCGAGAACCAGTACTTGATCTCTTCTGCCGCGGTCTCCGGTGCGTCGGAGCCGTGCACGGAGTTTTCGCCGATCGACAGCGCATGAACCTTGCGGATGGTGCCTTCGGCGGCGTTGGCCGGGTTCGTGGCGCCCATCACTTCGCGGTTCCTGGCAATGGCGTTCTCGCCTTCCAGCACCTGGACGACCGTCGGTGCCGACGACATGAATTCCACCAATTCGCCGAAGAAAGGGCGGTCCTTGTGGACGGCATAGAAGCCTTCCGCTTCGCGGCGGCTCATCCAGACCCGGCGCGAGGCGATGACGCGCAGGCCTGCCTCTTCCAGCATCCTGGTGATGGCGCCGGTGAGATTGCGCCGGGTTGCGTCCGGCTTGATCATGGAAAATGTGCGTTCGAGCGCCATGGGTCGTCCTTGTCTGAGAATGGAATTGAGAGTGGCGGGCTCTATACAAGCCGCCCGGCCCATTGCCAAGGGGTGAGGAACGGTCCGCGCGGCGGACGGAAAGCCAACTGCTTGGCTTTCCGAGTGACGAACGGTGAAAGCCCGGTCCGCCTTCGGGCGGATTGAAAGGTCCAGTGGACCTTTCAAAGGGTTTGAACGCCCGAAGGGCAGGGAGCGAGAGCGAAGGGCCGGACGGCTGCGCGTTTCTGCGGCAAGCCGGCCCCGTTCAGACGGCTGCACAGCAACGCTTTGCTTGCTATAGTCGCGTGTCGGCGCCGCGCTGAGGTCGGGCCGTATGGAGACACCATGACCATGACAGACGATCGTCAGGAACGCATTCGCAACCGCGCACACCAGATTTGGGTGCAGGAGGGCCAGCCGGCTGGCCATCATGAGCGCCATTGGCATCAGGCGGCCACCGATGTCGACCAGGAGGACGCCGCAGGCAAGTCGGCAGCCAAAAAGCCAACCAGGAAGGCAGCTGGCGCAGGCAAGGCAAAGGCCGCCCCCAAGGAGGCAAAGGCTGCCACGAAGGCCGGCAAGCCAAAGAAGGCGGCCAAGTAAGTTACTGCTTTACGGCGTCAAGCCGCGGCGGCGACCTTTCGTCCCAGCCCGCCATGCAGGTCGAGGCAGCGAACGAACCACTGCGCCACCACGTCGCCATCGTCGAGCAGTTGGTAGGGAGAGGCTATGCGCGCCCATTGCAAGGCGCCGAAGACGATATAGTCGCTAAACAGCGGCGACGCGCCGCCGATGAATGGCTGATAGCCGAGCATTGAACGCAGCGGCTCCAGCGCGGCGCGGAATGTCGCCAGCCCGGCGTCGCGCGCGGTGACGACGTCCTCCAGCGTCTTGCCAAAGCGTTGCTCGCGGCTCCGGCGGAAATAAGCGGCGTTCTCCTCGTCCTGCATGGTGTGGAGGTCGATGATCGCGGCGGTGGTCACGTAGGGATGGATGGTCAGTTGCGACCAGCGCTCGACGAAACGAGCCATCGCCTTGCCGCCTTCACCGCCAAACAGCGTCGGCCGGTCCGGATAGGCTTCATCGAGATAGAGGGCGATGGCGAAGGAATCCGCGAGGACCGTCTCGCCGTCGCGGATCACCGGGACGGTTTTCGAAACGCCGCCCTCGACAGCGGGCACCTCGAGAAAGCGCGTCGGCACGGTCGATATGTCGAGCCCCTTGTGGGCGACCGCCATCGCCACCTTCCAGCAATGCGGGCTGAACGGACGTGTGCTGTCGCGTCCGACGAGATCATAGAGCAGAATGGTCATTGGCGGCAGGCCCTTCAAGCGTTAGGTAGGCCCCGCATCGACGCGAGCCGAGGGGAAGCCATGAGACAGCATTTCATGATGTTTGCGGCCTATAATCAATGGGCCAATGGCCGCATCTATGAGGCCGCCGCCGAGCTCGATGATGAGGAATTCAACCGCGATGTCGGTGCCTTCTTCGGCTCGATGATGGGCACGCTCAACCACCTTTTGACGGCCGACCGCATCTGGATGAAGCGCTTCACCGGCGAGGGCGACGCGCCGACGACACTGGATGCCATCCTGCATCGGGGGTTGACCGGCCTGCGGGCGGCGCGTGAAGCCGAGGACAGGAGGATCATCGATTGGGTCGGCGGCCTCAATGACAAGGCGTTGACGGGCCGCTTCACCTACATGACCGTCTCGGATATGCGCACCGTCTCGCAAAGGCTGGCGCCGGCGCTGGACCACGTCTTCAACCACCAGACCCATCATCGCGGCCAGGCGCATACGATCCTGACCATCCTGGGACGGCCAAGCCTGGGGTTGGACCTGATGCTTTTCCAGCGGACCGAGGAGGGCAGGGCTTTCGCCTGATCCGGTGGCGTTTTGCGTAGTCGGTCCGGGGTTGAAGAGCTTGCGCCACTATCGCTGCATTTTGTGCTGCAGCATCGTCTTTACCTCGGGCCACTCGGAATCGATGATGCTGAACCGGACGGAATTGCGCTTCCGACCGTCCGGCATGATCCGCTCGTTGCGAACGATCCCTTCCTGCTTGGCGCCAATTCGCAGGATGGCTGCCCTTGACGCGTCGTTCAGTTCGTCTGTGGTGAATTGCACACGGACACATCCCATGAACTCGAATGCATGGGCCAGGAGAAGATACTTCGCCTCGGTATTGACCCCGGACCGCTGAACCGAACTGCTGAGCCAGCTATGCCCGATCTCCAGCTTTCTATTCGTGCGATCGATCTTCCAAAACCGCGTACTTCCGCAGATCACTCCCGTGCTGCGCATGACGATTGCATAAGGCATGACAGTGCCGGCCCGTCGTCCAGCCAGGGCATTGGCAATATATCCATCGATCGTGTCTGGCCCGGGGACCACGGTGGCCCTCAGGTTCCACAACGCACCATCCGCTGCCGCGCTCAGAAGCCCCGACGAATGTGCCTGCTGAAGTGGCGTGAGCTCAACAATCTTTCCGACCAAGGCGGGCTGTACGGATTGCACGTCCATTTCAGGCAGCCGTCGAAGCTTCGCCCCTGATTTCGCTGTCCAGCTGGCACTGCGTCAGAGCCGCTTCCGCCATCACCCACTGCTTGAACAACTGGACCTTGCGTGCGGCAAGGCCTTTCTGCGGAGAGACAAAATACCAGCCAGCCGTGTTGGGATGGTGGACGGCGAAGGGAGCCACCAGCCTTTCGGCGCGGATGTCGCTGGCCATATAGGCACGGTTGGCCACCGCAAATCCCATCCCGGAATTGGCTGCCTCGTAGGACATCATGCACGAGTCGAAATAGATGCTCTTGGTCTCGCTGAGCACGAAGCTGGCGCCGGCGAAACCAAGCCAGGATTGCCAATTCTGGGTGCAGGTGTCGGAATGCAGCAGGGTGAAGTGCTTGAGGTCGTCCGGTGTCACCTTCGACAGCCGCTTATCGCCGAGGACTTCGTGGAACAGCTTGCGGCTGCACACCGGTGTCAGGTCTTCGCGAAACAGCAGATCGGATTGCAGCCCGTGAAAGTGACCGTCGCCATAACGGATTTCGAGATCGAATTCCGAGGCCGTGAACTCATGCGTCGCGTAGGAGGTCGAGACCCGCATCACGATATCGGGATATTGCTGCTGGAACAGCGGCAGGCGTGGAAATAGCCAGCGTGCGGCAAAGGTCGGCAGCACCGATATTTTTAGCACATGCTCCTGCGATTGCCCGGTCGCTTCCATGCTGGCGGCGACGATTCGCTCCAGCGCCTCGCGAACGCGCGAGACATAGGTCTCACCCTCCGGCGTCAACGAGACCGCATTGCCGCCGCGCTGGAAAATCTTGAAACGAAGCTGATCCTCCAGGCTTTTCACCCGCTGGCTGACCGCTGAAGCGGTAATGAACTGTTCTTCGCCGGCACGCGTGAAATTACCGTGCCTTGCAGCACTTTCCACGATTTTAAGCGAATTGAGGTTGACCTGACTGAGCAGACGCACGGTTTCGACCTTAAGCTTGGCTTACACTAGCACCAGCATTCCTAATTTTACAGGGGTGGGTGAATTAATCGACTGTTTACCAAGTGTTGCCCCCATCCTGGAGAAGTACAATGAACGCCCATACCATTCCCGAACTGCGTTATGCGATGAGCCGCGAAGCCATTATAGGCCATGAAACCGCCTGGAAAGTGTCGAGTTTCGGTGTCGCGCAATATCTGCACGGCTATGACCCGGCACTGCTTGCCGCGATCGAGGAGGCTGCCCTGAAGCTCAAGGCCAGCCATGCCGTGCACAAGCACCTCGATCTGACCTTCATCACCGGGGCCGACCGTTTCATCCCCGAGATCAAGGAATTGCTGCATGACAAGCTGCGCCTGGAGCGGCTGTCCGACATGATGGGCACCAAGCTGGAGCCCTATCCGCTGTCGATCGTCGGCTCGACGGTCACCTTCATGAATCCCAAGGACGGCGCCGTGGAGTGGCATTGCGATGGCGTTCCGGTCACCGAGCTCATTCCATTGTCGATCAGCAATCCGCTGGTCGGCGGCCACCTCGAAATCTACTGCGACGACTCCGAAACCGGCCGCGCCATTCTCGAAGCCGGCCGCGAGATCCCGCGCAACAGTGTCATGCGCATCGATCACAAGATGAACTACGCGACGCTCGGGCAATTCCTGGGCGTCCTGCATCGCACCGCTCCGATCCGGTTCGGCGAGCGCGTCACGCTGGTGCTCAACCAGCGCTCGGTGGCCAAGCCCTATGTCGACGACAACAGAATGTTCTATCTCGCCGCCGACAATGACCACGACCGTGAGTGGGTCAGCGAACTGGCCGAAGATGTCTGGACCAACCAGTTGCCGGCCTATCGTCGGTTCGAGGCAGAGCATCCCGTGCCCGCGGCCGTCGATGCACCGGTTCCGGGCGGCGCCAGGGAATCATGGTAATGAACCAAGATCCCGAAAAGTCGGAACCGGTTTTCGGACAGGATCATGGTCGAACAGCAAAATAGAATCCCATGCCGATTGTTTCGGCAGGGATCCGGCTCGATATCCGCGTTGGTCTTCGCTGCCGGTGCGGTGGCGTTGTGGTCCACCAATGCGCTGGTCGGCAAATCCCTGCTGGCCAGCCACCCGGCGTCGCAGGTCCAGTTCCTGCAATTTGCAGGCGCTGCACTCGTCTTCGCCGCCATCCGATTGATGAGCCGGGAAAGAGTAGCACCGGTCACGGCCGGGGCGGCGCTCATCTCTGTCGCAGTCGGATTCATCGGTCTGGTCGGCACCATGGTGCTGCAATACATCGCCTTCGCTTCGATGCCGGTCATCGAGGCCAATCTGATGGCCTACACCTGGCCGTTGATGGTCGCGGTGGCAGTCATCGCCTTGGAAAATCCGCGGCATCCGGCCCTGTTGGGTCTCGCCACGGTGGTAGGCTTCATCGGCGTCGCACTGGTGATTTCGGGAGGGCGCAGCCAATCCTGGTTCCAGGGCGATCTGGTCGGCTATCTCGCCGCATTCGGGTCGGCGCTGTGCATGGCCTTCTACTCGATCATGGTGGGACGGGTCGCCACCCCAGCGGATCGCCTGTTGCTGCCATCGTCTTTGATTGGCGTCGCTTTGACGTTTCTATGGTGCGCTCGCGACGGTTTCACCTGGCCCGTCGGCGCGGACCTGGCTCTCGGCCTTTATCTCGGCACCGGTCCGATGGGCTTGGGCTACTATTTCTGGTCGCGCGCCTTGAAGCTTGAAGGCAGCGGCAGGGTCGCGGTGGTCGCCTATCTCACGCCGATCGCCTCGACCCTGCTTTTGACCTTGTCCGGCGAGCGGCTGACGGTGACGGCCATTGTCGGAGCTATCCTCGTCATCGGCAGTTGTGTCGCGGTCGGTGTGGAACGTTCGGAGGCCGAAAACCATGTTTGACGAGAATGAGCGTCTGGCTATTCAGGAAGCGAATTGGCTGATCGATGAATTCGGCGCCGAGGCACCGCTTTACGCCGCGATGAGGGCCGAAAAGGCGATAGAACAAAAGGATTTCGCGCGTTGCGCCCGCTGGAAGCGTATTCTGGAGATATTGGACGAAAGTCCTGCCTCTAAGTCTGCTGGTTCCAAGTATTAGATTTTCTAATTTGCACAGCGTCGATTTTGCATGAATGCTATTTTTGCTGATTCTTGATTCTTTTATGAGGCTTGGCGGTCCGTTGGGGGACGCGGTTAAAGAGATACATCGACACAAGTCTTCGCTGGGGTGGATGATTTTGTCGCAAATAAGGTGAAAGAATTGTCAAATATCGATGATAAGACCGTTATCGAGCTGACGGCCGATATTGTCTCGGCCTATGTAGGCAACAATCCGCTTCCGGCTGCCGGCCTGCCCGAGCTGATTGCCAGCGTCAGCGCCTCGGTTCGCAAGCTCGCCGGTGCGGCTGTCGCGGAAGTCCCAAACCTGGTTCCGGCCGTCAATCCGAAGAAGTCGGTGTTTCCCGACTACATCATCTGCCTTGAGGACGGAAAGAAGTTCAAGTCGCTCAAGCGGCATCTGCGGACCGACTACGGCCTGAGCCCGGACGACTATCGGGCCAAATGGGGCTTGCCACCGGACTATCCGATGGTTGCACCAAACTACTCGGCGACGCGATCGGCGCTGGCAAAGTCGACGGGACTTGGCCGCAAGCCGGCAGCAGCGCCGGCCGCTGTCGCCAAGGCAACGAAGCGCAAGGCGACTGCCTGAGAGCAGGCAAGCCACTGTTCGGCTGCTTTGACGGCGCCCTAGCGGGCGTCGTTTCGAGGCCTTGTGCGGCCAACTGGCCCGCAAGGCCTTGCGAAGCGTTGATGTCCGGTGCAAAAGCGCGGCCATGCTGATCATCAACGACCTATCGCTCCGCATGGCCGGACGCTTGCTTCTCGACCATGCCTCGCTGACCTTGCCGGCCGGCACCAAGGCCGGCCTTGTCGGCCGCAACGGCACCGGCAAGACGACACTGTTCAAGGCCATCACCGGCGATTTCCCGTCCGAGACAGGATCGATCAGCCTGCCGAAGAGCACCCGCATCGGCCAGGTGGCGCAGGAAGCGCCGGGCACCGAGGATGCGCTGATCGAGATCGTGCTCAAGGCCGATCTCGAACGCACGGCGCTGCTCGAAGAAGAAAAGACGGCGACCGATCCGCACCGCATCGCCGACATCCATATGCGGCTGGCCGATATCGACGCGCACTCAGCCGAATCCCGCGCCGCCACCATTCTCGCCGGCCTCGGCTTCGACGACGCTGCCCAGAGGCGTCCGGCATCGTCCTTCTCCGGCGGCTGGCGCATGCGCGTGGCGCTCGCTGCGGTGCTGTTTGCCGAGCCCGACCTTCTGCTGCTCGACGAGCCGACCAACTATCTCGATCTCGAAGGCACGCTGTGGCTGGAAAACTATGTGTCGAAATACCCGCACACAGTGCTCTTGATCTCGCATGACCGCGACCTGCTCAACCGCGCCGTCAACTCGATCGTCCATCTCGACCAGAAAAAGCTGACCTTCTGGCGCGGCGGCTACGACCAGTTCGAGCGTCAATATACAGAGCAGAAGGAATTGCAGGAGAAGGGCCGGGTCAAGCAGGAGGCCGCCCGCAAGCACATGGAATCCTTCGTCGAGCGGTTCCGCGCCAAGGCCTCCAAGGCGAGACAGGCGCAGTCGCGCATCAAGGCGCTGGAAAAGATGAAGCCGATCGCGGCCCTCGTGAACGATTCGGTGCGGCCGTTCTCCTTCCCCGAGCCGGTGAAGACGGTGGCCTCGCCGATCGTGGCGCTGAACAACGTCAATGTCGGCTACACCGAGGGTCAGCCGATCCTCAAGAAGATGACGCTGCGCATCGACGCCGACGACCGCATCGCGCTGCTCGGCGCCAACGGCAACGGCAAGTCGACCTTCGCCAAATTGCTGTCGGGCCGGCTGAAGCAGGAGAGCGGCACCATGACGGTGGCGCCCGGGTTGAAGGTGGCGATCTTTGCCCAGCATCAGCTCGACGATCTCCGGCCGGACGAAAACGCCTACGAGCATGTCCGCCGGCTGATGCCGGAGGCCCCGGAATCGAAGGTACGCGGCCGCGTCGCCCAGTTCGGCCTCACGACCGAGAAGATGAACACCGCCGCCAAGGATCTGTCGGGCGGCGAGAAGGCGCGGCTGCTGATGGGGCTGTCGGCCTTCGAGGGCCCAAACCTGTTCATCCTCGACGAACCGACAAACCATCTCGACATCGACAGCCGCGAATCGCTGATCCATGCGCTGAACGAATTTCCCGGCGCCGTCATCCTGATCTCGCATGATCGCCATCTGCTGGAGGCAACCGCCGACCGGCTGTGGCTGGTCAAGGACGGCGCGGTCAACCCGTATGACGGCGACTTGGAAGACTACAAGTCGCTGGTCACCGGCGTCTCCGGCGACCGCCGCGGCAAGCGCGAGGCCGACAAGGCGTCAAAAGCCGACCGCCGCCGCGATGCAGCGGCACGCCGCGCCGCCTTCGAGCCGCTCGCCAAGGAGATCCGCGCCACCGAAGCGCTGATGGACCGCATTCGCAAGCGAATCGACGGCATCGAGGACGAACTGTCCAATCCGGCGGTGTACGAAAAGGATCCCTCGACGGCGACCCGGCTGGCCAAGGAGCGCTCGCAACTGGCCCAGACACTGGCCGGCCACGAGGAAAAATGGCTGACTATGTCGGCCGAGTATGAGGAAGGCACGGCGGAGTGAGCAGCCGGCTATGCAAGCGAATTCATCGTGCCAGCCGCACGATGAATTGCCTGTGAACGCCGGGACGGTGTAGAGTAGCGGCGGATCCGGCAGATGGCTGAAAGGCCTGTGGCACAGATGCACTTGCTGCGGCTATTTTGCTCGACCGGACGACGCTGCCCGGCATCTATTGCCGCCTTTGGCGTTTAGAAGCGGACCGCGGATCACAAACTCTTCCGCGACCATGCACGAGTTCCTGCTTTTTTCAGGCGGCTTTCCGCTCGTCTTTCCATGTCTCGTGCCGCTTTCCCCATGCCGACATAGCGGTGACCGCATCGTTCAGACTCATGCCCAGGGTCGTGACCGAGTATTCCACGCGTGGCGGTACCTCGTCATAGGCGCGCCGGCTGACGAGTCCGTCGGCCTCCATCTGTCGCAATTGTTGCGCGAGCATCTTCTCACTGATTCCAGGCAACCGCCGGTGCAGTTCGGCGAAGCGGTGCGGCCGCAGGTGCAATTCCCACAATAGCGAGGTTTTCCACTTTCCGCCGATTGCCTGCATCGCGGCGGCAAAGCCGCAACTGTCTGGCTCCTTGCTCCTCATGTGACAACTCCTGACATGATTCCAATAGCTTACCTCAAGGTGCGTACTTCTCAACACAGCAAGAATATATATTTTTGGATCAGCGCGCCAAACACAAACCAATCCCTCGTCGAGAGGGCTATCGGAGAAGTCACCATGAAATCCAATGTCTGCGTGCTCGGCGCGGGCCGCATGGGCTCGTCCATCGTTCGAACGTTGCTCGACCGAAATTATCCAACATCCGTGTGGAATCGCACTGCAGCCAAGTGCCAGCCCCTGGCTGCTCTTGGCGCGAGGTTGGCCTCTTCAGTAGAGGACGGAATCCGGTCGGCCGATGTCTTGATCATAAACGTTCTGCATTATGCCGCCAGCGATGCGCTGCTCAAGCAGCGCAATGTCGCTTCGGCGCTGGCCGGCAAAGCCGTCATACAACTCACCTCCGGCTCAGCGCGTTTGGCGCGGGAGGAGGCGCGCTGGATCGAAGCGCATGGCGCCGGCTATCTGGACGGCGCGATCCTGGCGACTCCGGATTTTATTGGCAAACCGGACACCGCATTGCTGTATTCAGGATCCCACGCCGTCTACGAAGCGAACAAGACCCTGCTTTTTGCCCTTGGTGGCGGCACGAGTTATGTCGGCGAGGTGCCTGGCCAAGCCTCCGCGCTTGACACCGCGCTGCTCACCCAGATGTGGGGCGGGCTGTTCGGCGCGCTCCAGGGCATGGCTGTCGCCGAGGCCGAAGGTCTCGATCTGGATACGTTCAGGAGCCATCTGTCCGCATTCAAGCCGGTTGTCGATGCCGCTTTGTTCGATGTGGTTGACCGGACAAAGGCGCGCCTCTTTGCCGGCGACGACGCAACGCTCGCGTCATTGGGCGCCCACTACAGCGCCTTCCGGCATCTTCTCGAAGCATGCCAGGAGCGAGGTCTTGACGCGGCCATGCCGCGCGCAATGGACGGGATTTTTCAGCAGGCGCTCTCGCGCGGGCGCGCGGATGATGATTTTGCATCTCTCTCACCCCTGTTTGGAAATGGCTCGCCCCGTCCGGGCAGGGAGCCCGCGAATGCGTGATGGCAAGACAGAGCGAAGGGCGACCTGCTCGTGTCGCGGCGCGGAACTGGTTCTCGCCGGAGAGCCTCGGCGCGTCTATGCCTGCAGTTGCCTGGAATGCCAGAGATGCACCGGGGCAGCGTTCTCATACCGAGCCATCTATGCCGACTCCGCCATAGTCGCCCAGAAAGGCGAGACGAAATCCTGGCGACGAACCGGTTCGTCGGGGCAATGGCTGGAGCAGACATTTTGTACCACATGCGGATCGATCGTCTTCATGCGTGCAGAAGGCCTGACGGAAGCGCTGTCGGTATCTGTCGGCTGTCTGGAGGACCTGGAATTTCCGGCTCCGGCAATTCTCCATTGGCCCAACAGGAAGCACAAATGGCTCTGCCTGGAAGGCGTGCCCCTGGCGGAAGTCTCCTGAAGCAGACTGCCCCAGCATTGAGTGGCCGATCGGCTTCTTCCAAAGAGGAGAAGGCAGGGGGCTTGCTCGCCGAGGCAAAACCGTGCGCCGCATCTGGCCCTACACGCGGCGTTCTGAACCCGTTAGTCTTGCAGAATGAACCAGCACGCGCACCTCCGCATCGGCCATTCGGCCTGTCCGCATGATTGCCCCTCGACCTGTGCGCTCGAGGTCGAGCTGCTCGACGGCAAGCGCATCGGCCGCGTCCATGGCGCCAAGTCCAACAGCTACACGGCCGGCGTCGTCTGCGCCAAGGTCGCGCGTTATGCCGACCGCGTCCACCACCCCGACCGTTTGCTGAAGCCGCTGATCCGCGCCGGCGCCAAGGGCGACGGCGCCTGGAAGGAAGCAAGCTGGGAGGCGGCGCTCGACCTCGTCGCCGAAAAATTCATCGCGGCCGAGGAGAAATACGGCTCGGAGACGGTCTGGCCCTATTATTATGCCGGCACGATGGGACTGGTGCAGCGTGACGGCATCGACCGGCTGCGCCACGCCAAGAAATATTCGGGCTTCTTTGGTTCGATCTGCACCAATCTCGCCTGGACCGGCTGGATGATGGGCGCCGGCGCCTTGCGCGGGCCGGACCCGCGCGAGATGGCGAAATCCGACTGCGTGGTGATCTGGGGCACCAATGCGGTGGTGACGCAGGTCAACGTCATGACCCACGCCATCAAGGCGCGCAAGGAGCGCGGCGCGAAGATCGTCGTCATCGACGTCTATGAGAATGCGACGATGAAGCAGGCCGATCTCGGCCTGGTGCTGAAGCCGGGCACCGATGGCGCGCTGGCCTGCGCGGTCATGCATGTCCTGTTCAGGGAAGGCATGGCCGATCGCGCCTATCTCTCGAAATACACCGACGACCCG
The DNA here is from genome assembly GCF_004023085.1 of Mesorhizobium sp. M7A.F.Ca.US.010.02.1.1. NCBI lineage: Bacteria > Pseudomonadati > Pseudomonadota > Alphaproteobacteria > Hyphomicrobiales > Phyllobacteriaceae > Mesorhizobium > Mesorhizobium sp. M7A.F.Ca.US.010.02.1.1. Next base: position 18,020 of record NZ_RZRV01000037.1, read on the forward strand.
AAGGGGCTGGAAGCGCATCTCGAGACGCGCACGCCGGAATGGGCGGCCGGGATCACCGGCTTGACGGTCGCCGAGATCGAGGCCTTCGCCCGCCTCGTCGGCACGACGAAAAAGACCTATTTCCGCCTCGGCTACGGCTTCGCGCGCCAGCGCAATGGCGCCGTCAACATGCATGCAGCGTCCTGCATCGCGGCTGTCACCGGCAGCTGGCAATATGAGGGCGGCGGCGCCTTCCATTCCAATTCCGGCATCTTCAAGCTCAACCAGGATGTGCTGGAAGGCACGAAGATGCGCGATCCTTCGATCCGCCATCTCGACCATTCGCGCATCGGCCCGGTGCTGATGGGAGCCAGCGACGCGCTCTATGGCGGCCCGCCGGTGACGGCGATGCTGATCCAGAACACCAACCCGGTGAATGTTGCACCGGAGCAGCGGCTGGTGACGCAGGGTTTTATGCGCGACGACCTGTTCACTTGCGTGCATGAGCAGTTCATGACCGACACGGCCAAGCTTGCCGATGTCGTGCTGCCGGCGACGATGTTCCTCGAGCACGACGACGTCTACAAGGGCGGCGGCAACCAGCACATCACGCTCGGCCCGAAGCTGATCGAGCCGCCGGACGGGCCGCGCACCAACCATTTCGTCATCGAGCAATTGGCTGATCGCCTCGGCGTCGCCGATCGCCCGGGCTTCGGCCTGACCGAGCAGCAGCATATCGACATCATCCTGGGCAAGCGCGGGCTGGGCAGCTTCGACAGCTTGAAGGAAGAAAAGTGGGTCGACCTGCAGCCGGATTTCGACACCGCGCATTTCATCAGGGGATTTGGCCATGCGGATGGAAAATTCCGCTTCCGTGCCGACTGGACGGGACAGGCAGCGCCCAATCGGCCGCCGAAAAGCATGGGCCTGTTCGGCCCGGTGGCGCGGCTGCCGGAATTTCCTGATCATGTCGATCTGATCGAGGTTGCCGACGAGGCGCACCCGTTCCGGCTGACGACGTCGCCGGCGCGCAACTTCCTCAATTCGACATTCTCGGAAACGCCGGTGTCGAAGGCCAGGGAGGGCCGCCCGGAACTGCTTCTGCATCCCGACGATGCCGCAGCCCTTGGGTTGGCCGACGGCGATCGCGTCGAAGTCGGCAACACGCGCGGCGAAGTCGTGCTGCATGCGAAGCTGTTCGACGGCATCAAGCGCGGCGTGGTGATCGCCGAAGGCATCTGGCCAAACAGCGCCCATGAGCGCGGCGAGGGCATCAACGTGCTGACCGGCGCCGATGCGCCGGCGCCCTATGGCGGTGCTGCCTTCCATGACAACAAGGTCTGGCTGCGCGCGGCGGGGTGAGGGCGGCATAGCCGGTCAGGGATTTCCTGGTCGTGCATCTGGCGATGCGGCAACAATAGCAAGTATTGGCCGCGCGCCGTGCATAGCTGCGACGTTAATATTGTTGAGATTTCAGCGGGGGCTATGTATCGCGGAAGTTAGGAGGGATTCGAAATAATTTCGCTTTGGGATGGATGCACGTGAAGTTCATTTTCAAGAAATATTAGAATATTTTTTATTTGGTTGTTGAATGAAATCGAAATTATTAGGTGGAAAACCGCAAAAAATATGAGGTAGAAAAACATATCGGCCCCATTTTCATTGGTTACTAAGAAATATACCCATCCAAAAAAGGCTAAAATTAAAATAGGGTATGATATCAATGTCCCACTATTAGTAAATGAGCCACGTATAAAATTACCATTTTTGCCTTCAATAAACTGTGCCTTAAATGTTGTTATGTTTCTGTATACTCCAGCTTCAATCCAGAATTTCTTGTTAACTTTGTCTAAAAGCACACTGCTTACCAGGTTGCCGTGTTTTTCATTCGAATCAGAAATTTTAAAGAATAGATCTTTTTCTAATGTCTCATATTTAAAATCCCCAACCATTCTAGGGAGGACTAAAATTCTTAGGAAATTGCTATATCTGGGAGATTTCATGAAGCGCCGCTTGCTCTCTTTTACCAAATAAGAGGTTTCGCATAAACTCCCAATTTAAAGCTACGATTTTGTACCAGAGCTTTGCAACACCCTTTAGCGGGCTTTGCGTCATCTCACCACCATCACCCAATATTCTGGCTCTTCCGGCCGTGGCTGGCGTTTTTCCCATTCGACCGTAAATCCGGCTCCAGCTAGGGCCGCCCCCGCCCCAAACCAGGATCTCTAAAACACGATGGCGCTTGTCGCCGCCAAGCTGACGAAGGAGATTGCCAGCATGATGCTGACGACTGCGCTGGGATAGGCAGACCGCAGATCAAACCGGCAGGATTTCAGCCGCCTTGTTTCGGTCTCGTCGGAGGCTGATGTCGTCGGCGATCTGCTCTGCCTCGATCGAGATTTCGCGCAGCAATCCGGTGACCGGATTGTGAAACCCAATCAGATAAAGACCGAGGTCCGAAGCCCTCGCATTGACGCCGCTACCGCCTGGCTGGACGCCGGGCTCCAGCAATCTGGCATAGCCCGGCCGGAAACCGGTGGCGAAGATGATCGCATCGAACGCGCCATGCTTGCCATCGACAAAACGGGTGCCTTGTTCGGTGATCTCGGCAATATCGGGTGTGACCTTGATCGCGCCTTCGCGGATCTTGCCGACCGTACCGATATCGATCGTCGGGATGCGCGACGAGAGCGCGATCTGCTGCAGCATTCCTTGCCGCGGCCGCTTCAGCCCATATTTCCCCAGCCTGCCCAACGCCAGATCGAGAATGATAGGGAACAAGGCATCGTTGATGCGTTGCGGCATCAGGCGAGCCGCCATGCCGATCATCTGGATGGGCACGCCGAGCAGCTCGCGCGGCACGATATGGACGCCGCCGCGCACCGAAATCGTCGGTCGCGCACCGCCTTCCACCAGATCGAGCGCAATCTCGGCGCCGGTGTTGCCCATGCCGACGATCAGAACCGACTGGCCGGCAAAAGGCATGGCGTTGAGATAGTCGGCGCTATGCAGCCTTTTGCCCCTGAAGGCATCGGCGCCGGCAAATCCGGGCATCAGCGGCTCCGCGTTGTTGCCCGACGCGAACACCACGTTTGAAGCGTGCAGGGGGCCGGTTGTCGTGTCCACGAGCCAGCTTCTGCCTCGCCGGCTGATCGCCCGCACCGTTTCTCCAAATCTGGGCCGCAGATCGAAGCGTTGCGCGTAGGCATCGAGATATGAAGCGAACAGATCGCGCGGCACATAGCGCGGATACTCCCTGGGAAAGGGCACGAAGGGCAGCGACGAATAGCGTTTGGTCGTGTGCAAATGGACGCGCTCATAGTGGCGTCGCCACGCGGGTGCGGCCTGCTCCTCTTTTTCGAGCAGGACGAAATCCTGCCCTGCCTGCCGCAGGCACGCGGCAATGGCCAGGCCCGCCGGCCCGGCACCGATAATCGCAACTGGTGTGGTGTCGTCCAAGCGCGCCTCCCCCGACAAATTCGCTTCCGGAGAATGGCAAAAGCATGGCAGCCGGAGCCTGCCATGCCTGCAACGCTCAGCCGGGCAAGGGCACCATCAACCCGACCTTGACCCTGTCCATCGCAACAAACGTGCGGAACTTGCGGACATTGTTGCTGTCGAAGAACAGTTTTCGCGTCAGCGCTTCATAAGCGCCCATGTCGGCCACGGTGATGACCAGGATGAAATCGGCCTCGCCGGTGACATAGTAGCATTGCTGGATTTCAGGGGTCGCCGAGAATTGCCGCTTAGCCGCGTCGATCAGTTCGGCGCGTTCGCTCTCGAGTTCCACCTCGACGAAGATGGTGATCGGCTGGCCGACCGCCGCCGGCTCGATCACCGCGACATTGCCGGCGATGACGCCGGTCTGTTCCATGCGCTTGATGCGGCGCTGCACCGCCGGCGCCGACAGGTTCACAGCTTCGCCGATCAGCCGCTGCGGCGTCGTGTTGTCGCGCTGCAGGATGGCAAGGATGGCGAGATCGAAACTGTCGAGCGAGGGCGGGATTGCAGGCAATGAGATATTCCTGACGAAACAAATTTGCATTCGGGAGGCCATATTACAGCGCTCCTTGCGCCGATCCTGCAATATATTCTCGCTGAATGCCAAGGAGGCCTGCCAGTGTTCCTGCTCAACCGCAATGCTTTGCATCGCCTGCCACTCGATCCAACCGATGCCGAAACTCTTGGCGTGGCCGGCGCCGACACGGTCGAGCGTTTTCTCAGCCATCGCGACAATCACCTGATGACGCCGCTGCATGCGCTGCCGGCGCTCGCCGCCGAATTCGGACTTGGCGCCGTCCACATCAAGGATGAGGGCTTTCGCCTCGGCCTCGGCAGCTTCAAGGCGCTTGGCGGCGCCTATGCCGTCTTCCGGCTGGTGCTGGAGGAGGCAGGCAGCCGGCTTGGTCGCCCTGTCGACGTGGCCGATCTCGATCGCTCTGATGTGCGGGCCGTCGCCGCGGCGATGACATTTGCCTGTGCGACCGACGGCAACCATGGCCGCTCCGTCGCGCAAGGCGCGCAACTCCTCGGTGCGCGGGCGGCGATCTTCGTCCACGCCGGCGTCAGCGAGGAGCGCATCGCCGCGATCGCCCGTTATGGCGCCGAGATGATCCGCGTTGACGGCAACTATGATGATTCGGTCAGGCAAGCTGCCCAGGTTTCGGCCGAGAAGGGCTGGACCATTGTGTCCGACACCTCGTGGCCCGGTTATGAACGGATTCCTGGCCTGGTCATGCAGGGCTATACGGCGATCGTGCGCGAAGCCTTGCGTCAGCTCTCTCGGACGCCAACCCACGTCTTCGTGCAGGCTGGTGTCGGTGGCATTGCCGCCGCGGTCGCCGGTCATCTCGCCATCGTGCTCGGTGACGCCAAACCGACCTTCATCGTGGTCGAGCCGGCGCGTGCCGCCTGTGTTTGTGCAGCCGCCCAGGCCGGGCGCCCGGTCAAGGTCGCGCATGGCCGGCCGACGGTGATGGCCATGCTCGAATGCTACGAGGCCTCTCCGGTCGCCTGGCGGGTGCTGGCGCGCGCCGCCGATGCCTTCATGACGGTGGATGAGGCCGACGCCGTCGCGGTGATGCGGCGGCTGGCCCGGCCGGACGCCGGGGATCCGGTGATCGTCGCCGGCGAAAGCGGCGGTGTTGGTCTTGCCGGGCTGATCCGGGCGATGGCCGATAACCCGACCGAGCTTGGACTGGACGGCAAATCGCGGGTGCTGGTGATCAACACCGAAGGTGCCACCGACCCGCATCGCTATGCCGAGCTGGTTGGCATGAGCCCGGCCGATGTGCTGGAAGGCAAGATGAAAGCCGAGGCAACGGCATGACCGCGATCGATGCACAGCGCCTGCTTGGCCGTATCCGCGAACTCGGTGCCGTCGGTCGCGACGGCGAGGGCAGGCTGATCCGGCTGGCCGCCTCCGACACCGACAAGCAGGGCCGCGATCTCTTCGTCGGCTGGCTGCGGCAGGCAGGGCTCGATGTCGCCATCGACCGGGTCGGCAATATTTTCGGCATCTGGCAAAGCCCGGACAGGGAGCAGGCGCCGCTGCTCATCGGCTCGCACATCGACACTGTCATCGATGCTGGCATCTATGACGGCTGTTATGGCGTGCTTGCCGGGCTGGAGGTGATCGAGACGCTCAAGGCATCAGGCTTTTCGCCGTCGCGTCCGGTCGCGGTCGCCGCTTTCACCAATGAAGAGGGCGTGCGCTACACCCCCGACATGATGGGCTCGCTGGTCCATGCCGGCGGCATCGATGCCGAAACGGTGCTGGCCGCTGTCGGCACCGACGGCAGCGTGCTGGGCCAGGAGCTCGCCCGCATCGGCTATGCCGGCGACCGGGAACCCGGGTTCCTCAAACCGCATGCTTATCTCGAACTGCATATCGAACAGGGGCCGGTGCTGGAGCGTGAAAGCGTGCCGATCGGCGCGGTGGAGAATCTGCAAGGCATCTCCTGGCAGCGTATCACCATCGACGGCGTCGCCAATCATGCCGGCACCACGCCGATGTCGATGCGCAACGATGCCGGCCATGCCGCCGCCCGGACCATCACCTTCCTGCTCGACCGGATCAAAGCCTCGAACGCGCCGACGGTGGCGACCGTGGGTACGATCCGCTTCGAGCCGAATGCCATCAACGTCATTTCTTCACGCGCCGTCTTCACCATCGATCTGCGCGATCCCGACGAACAACGCCTGCAGGCGGAGGAGGCGGCGCTTGCCGCCTATCTCGAGCAGCTTGCCACCGAGAACCTGACGGTTTCGGTCGAGCAGCTGGCCCGCTTCGAGCCGGTGATCTTCGACCTTCGCATCGTCGAGCTGATCGAGGCCGCCGCGAAGAACCGTGGCCTCGGCGTCCGGCGCATGACGTCCGGCGCCGGCCACGATGCACAGATGCTGGCGCGCATCGCACCGGCAGCGATGATCTTCGTGCCGAGCACCGGCGGCATCAGCCACAGTCCGCGCGAGCACACCGATGACGCCGAGCTTGTTGCCGGTGCCAACATCCTGCTTGATGTGGCCGCGCAACTGGCAAAGTAGGTCAGGAGGGGCAGAAGAATGTCTGAACTGGATCGTGACGCGCTGAAGCAGGAGATGATTTTCTGGCGGCGCGATTTGCACGCTCACCCGGAATTCGGCTTCGAGGAGAAGCGCACCGCGGCCTTCGTCGCCGCCAAACTGCGTGAGTTCGGCCTCGACGATGTCACCGAAGGTGTCGGCGGCACCGGCGTCGTCGGCACGCTGAAGCGCGGCAGCGGCAACCGGGCGATTGCGCTCAGGGCCGACATGGATGCGTTGCGCATATCAGAGCAGTCGGACGCATCCTACCGTTCCTGCAACCCTGGCATCATGCATGCCTGCGGCCATGACGGCCACACAACCATGCTGCTCGGCGCGGCAAAGCTGCTGGCAGGTGAGGGCGGTTTCGACGGCACCGTGCGCTTCGTCTTCCAGCCAGCCGAGGAATGGGGCAGGGGCGCGCTCGCCATGCTCGACGATGGGCTGATGCAGCGCTTTCCCTTCGACGAGATCTTCGGCCTGCACAACATGCCCGGCCTGCCGATCGGGCATTTCGAGACCCGTGCCGGCCCCATAATGTCGGCCGAGGATATCTTCGAGATCGTGCTTAAAGGGCTCGGCGGTCATGCCGCGCGACCGCATGCGGGCAACGAGACGCTGGTCGCCGCCTGCGCGCTGGTCACCAATCTGCAGACCATCGTCTCGCGCCGGCTGAGCCCGGCCGACATATCGGTGGTTTCGGTGACCGAGCTGATCACCGACGGCACCCGCAACGCTCTGCCCGGCCTTGCCCGCATCCTCGGCGATGCGCGCAGCTTCCGGCCCGAGGTCAGCGCCGAGATCGAGCGGCAAATGCGCATCATCGCCGAGGGCATCGCCGTCGCCTACAATGTCACCGCCGAGGTCAAGTACAGCAGGGAGTTCGTGCCGCTGCGCAACGATTCCGAACTGGTCGATGCGGCATTTGCCGCCGCAAGGCACGTCTTCGAACCCGGCAACATCGCCGTCGCCCGCGAGCCGATGACCGCCTCCGAGGATTTCGCCCGCTTCCTCGACCATGTGCCGGGTTGCTTCGTCTTCCTCGGCAATGGCGAGGCTTCCGCGCCGTTGCACAATTCCAGCTACGACTTCAACGATGAGGGGCTGTTGTTCGGCACGGACTTCCATGTCGCCGTGGTCAGGCAAAGGCTGAGTGGCGAGGCGGGAAGATGATCGAGTTTTGATCCCCAGGCCGCGCTCGCCGCTAGCCCAAACACCACCGCTATTGCCAACCAGCTCCGGAGTTTATTGAGATTGCGGGGATGATGGTCAAGACAAGCTTGTGACGGACCGGCGACCGATAGGGCCGTGCGCATCGGTACGTTTTTAACAAAGATAATCCCCCAATGACGCAGGGGAAAGACTCAGCTAGCCTCACCTGTGCGGCGGACCTCATTATCCGCTTGGCCGGCGCTTCATTCCTCCTCCCAAGCGGCGCCGGCCTTCTTCCCCAAAAGCCTGTCCGGGACGCCACAGCGGCATGCGGCAGGACACGAGCCCCGCAAACGCCAAGTTCCGCCTCCGGTGCCCCGAGAATGCATCGGGAAAGCGCTGGCGAAACCCATAGCCGTCCTCCATCTTCGACTGCGCGCGTGGACGATTGGCAAGGGAACCAAAGGCGGTTTCCCCGGTTGGTTCTGCTCCAAAGGAGTGTTGCACCATGTTCCGTCTGCTCGTCGTCGGCGCCTTCGCCTATGTCACCTATCGTATCGCCAGGAAGATGGTCGAAAACGTGCCCGATACGGTCGACCCGCTGCTGTTGCCGCCGTCGCAATATGATCGCGAGACCTTGCGGCGGCAGTCGGCCGACATGGGTGTCGATCCGCAACGCTAAAGACACGGACGTCACGCTTCGGCCTGTCGAGCACGAGGCCAGCCTCGCATCGACGTTGCGAACAAAGCAGAAACGATGCTTGATGGGCGATGAACCTCGCCACTGCTGATTCGACCTTTCGGGCCCCGACCGTCCAGCCTGCCTATCTCGCCCGGCTCAACGATGCCCAGCGCCAGGCAGTCGAGCACGGCGACGGCCAAATAGCCGGTCCGCTGCTGGTCATTGCCGGCGCGGGTTCGGGCAAGACCAACACGCTGGCTCACCGCGTCGCCCATTTGGTCGTCAAGGGGGCCGACCCGCGCCGCATCCTGCTGATGACTTTCTCGCGCCGCGCCGCGTCCGAAATGGCCAGGCGCGTCGAGCGTATCGCCGGCGAAGTGCTCGGCCGCGATGCAGCTGTCCTCACCGATGCGCTGACCTGGGCGGGAACCTTTCACGGCATCGGCGCGCGGCTGCTTCGCGACTATGCGCTGGAGATCGGCCTCGACCCTGCCTTCACCATCCATGATCGCGAGGATTCCGCCGACCTGATGAACCTGGTCCGCCACGAACTCGGCTTCTCGAAGACGGAAGCGCGCTTCCCCACCAAGGGAACCTGCCTTGCCATCTATTCGCGCGCCGTCAACGCACAGGCGCCGCTCAACGAGGTCTTGGGTTCTGCCTTTCCCTGGTGCGCCGGCTGGGCGGAGCAACTGAAAGAATTGTTCGCCGGTTATGTCGAGGCCAAGCAGGCACAGAACGTGCTCGATTACGACGATTTGCTGCTCTACTGGGCGCAGATGGCGGCGGAGCCCGAGATGGCGGCGCATCTGGGCGGGCGTTTCGACCATGTGCTGGTCGACGAATACCAGGACACCAACCGCTTGCAGGCTTCGATCCTGATGGCACTGAAACCCGACGGCGCCGGGCTGACGGTGGTGGGCGACGATGCACAGTCGATCTATTCGTTCCGTGCCGCCGAGGTGCGCAACATCCTCGACTTCCCCAACCAGTTCGCGCAAGCCGCCGACGTCGTGATGCTGGAGCGCAATTACCGCTCGACCGAAACCATCCTGGAGGCCGCCAATGCGGTGATCGGCGAAGCCTCGGAGCGCTTCACCAAAAACCTGTGGTCGGAGCGCAAGTCGACCGACAGGCCAAAACTGGTGAGCGTGCGCGACGAGGTCGAGCAGGCCAATTTCGTCTGCGATACCATCCTGGCCGAGCGCGAGGCCGGCACGGCACTGAAATCGCAGGCGGTGCTGTTTCGCGCCTCGCACCACAGCGGCCCGCTGGAGATCGAGCTGACGCGGCGCAACATTCCCTTCGTCAAGTTCGGCGGGCTGAAATTCCTCGATGCAGCCCATGTCAAGGACGTGCTGGCGGTGCTGCGCTTCGCCGAGAACCCGCGCGACCGCGTCGCCGGCTTCCGCGTGCTGCAGCTGATGCCAGGCATCGGCCCTTCGGCTGCCGCGCAGATCGTCGAGACCATGACGACGGCGCTGGACGAGGCCATGGGGCTGGCCGGCTGGCGTCCGCCGCAACGCGCGGCGGATGACTGGCCGGGCTTCGTCTCGCTCTATTCCGGCCTGCGCGCCGGCGCCAAATGGCCTGCCGACCTCGAACAGATCAGGCTGTGGTATGAGCCACATCTGGAGCGCATCCACGAAGATGCGACGACGCGGCGCGCCGACCTGTTGCAGCTCGAGCAGATCGGCTCGGGCTATGCCTCGCGCGAGCGCTTCCTCACCGAACTGACGCTCGACCCGCCGGACGCCACCAGTGACCAGGCCGGGCCGCCGCATCGCGACGAGGACTATCTGATCCTGTCGACCATCCATTCGGCCAAGGGCCAGGAATGGAAGAACGTCTTCGTGCTCAACACGGTCGACGGCTGTATCCCGGCCGATCTCGGCGTCGGCACCAAGGAGGACATCGAGGAGGAGCGCCGGCTGCTCTACGTGGCGATGACGCGGGCCAAGGACAATCTCAACCTGGTCATGCCGCAACGCTTCTTTCCGCACGGCCAGGCGGCGCGCGGCGACCGCCATCTCTATGCCTCGCGCACCCGCTTCATCCCGGCTTCGATCCTTGCCGCGTTCCAGCAGGTATCGTGGCCGACCGCGCAAGCGGCACAGGGCAGGGCGGCCCGGCCGGAGGTGCGCGTCGACATCGGCGCGCGCATGCGCGGCATGTGGAAATAAATAGCCGCGGGATAGCGCCATGTCGAAACCACCGGTCAGGGTCGCCATCGCGGGTGCGCTGGGCCGCATGGGCCGCGAGATGGCGGCGGCCGTGCAGGGCGACGCGCGGCTGGCGCTCGCCGCCCGCTTCCACCGGCCGGGCAGTATCGGCGAAGGGCTGGTGAGCCGCGACGAGGCGCTTGCCGTGGCCGACGTGGTCATCGACTTTACCACGCCGGCTGCCTCGGCTGATCTGGCCAGCATTTGCGCCGAACGCGGCGGGCCGGCCCTGGTCATCGGCTCAACGGGCTTCGATGCTGATGATTCGGCTGCGATCGCCGACGCCGCGAAAACAATTGCCATCGTGCGCTCCGGCAGCTTTTCGCTCGGGCTCAACATGTTGATCGGACTGGTCGAGCAGGCCGCGCGGGCACTCGATCCCGATGACTGGGACGTGGAGATTATCGAGGCGCATCATCGCCACAAGGTCGATGCGCCATCGGGAACGGCGTTGATGCTGGGGCATGCCGCAGCCGGCGGACGCGGCATCGATCTGGACACGGTCGCAAGGCGTGCACGCGACGGCGTCATGGGCTCGCGGCCGACCGGCGAGATCGGCTTTGCGGTACTGCGTGGCGGCAGCATCGTCGGGGAACACAGCGTCAGCTTCTGCGCCGAGGGCGAGACCTTAACCTTGTCGCATGCAGCCGGCGACCGCATCATGTTCGCCCGCGGCGCCATCGCCGCCGCACTCTGGGTGGCTGGACGTCCGCCCGGCGAATATGACATGCGCGACGTGCTGGGCATGACCGGCCTGTAGCGGCCGGTTTGTCGTCCCGGTTGGACGTACGCACCCATATCTCGTCCGCCTCCGCACCGTAAAAAAGAATGCTGGAGGGGTCAGGTCTCTTCAAACCGAACCGTTCGGTTCGATTTCTGTTGACGGACTGTATAGCAGATGGTGAACGCTGGCTTGGTTGTCGGCCTCGTATGGTGGGAGAAGAATCTCACTAACGATTTGATTTCGAACAGTAAAATTATGACCACCGAGGCCCTGTGCCAAATTTCAAGGTCCGAATTCGAGCCGCGGGGGAACATCTTCGTGATTGGAATCCGCGGCAGGGCAAGCCCATCTCGGGGTGGTCCGAGTGACGCGAAATTCCTCCCAAGGGCACGCCCCTAGACGGACAGAACAAAGAAATACTGGAGTAAATAAAATGACCAAGATCGCTCTTACCGCCGCCGCCATCCTCGTTGCCACGAGCACTGCTTTTGCCGGCAGCGACAACTATGGCTCGGCCAACGCCAATCAGCCTGCCGTCACTGTCGACCATTCGGTCACCGCTTCGACCTCGAAGGTGACACAGACCGTCCAGGCCCCCGCTTCGCAGGGCGCTGACCGCAATCTCTTCGGCCGCTAATCGCGACTGCCGATATCAACCCAATCTTGAATTCAGGAGTAAATAAAATGACCAAGATCGCTCTTACCGCCGCCGCCATCCTCGTCGCCACGGGCACTGCTTTTGCCGGCAGCGACAACTATGGCTCGGCCAACGCCAATCAGCCTGCCGTCACTGTCGACCATTCAGTCACCGCTTCGGTCTCGAAGTCGACGCAGACCGTCCAGGCCCCCGCTTCGCAGGGCGCTGACCGCAATCTCTTCGGTCGCTAATCGCGACTGCCGCTATCAACCCAATCTTGAATTCAGGAGTAAATAAAATGACCAAGATCGCACTCACCGCCGCCGCCATCCTCGTTGCCACGGGCACCGCTTTTGCCGGCAGCGACAATTACGGCTCTTACAATGCCAACCAGCCGGTTGCGAACCAGTCCGTGTCCAACATCGACACCACGCACACCGGCTCGATCCCGAAGTCCGTGAAGACGCAGGGTGATGCCAATGCCAACGTGCCGGCTCAGTCGGGCCAGGGCATCTGGGGTCGTTGATTTTCTGAAGTCTGCGACCACAAAGAGCGGTGGGCTTTGCCCGCCGCTCTTGTTTTTTATGCATGAGCAGGACTTCGGCCGACGGCGCCAGTGTCGGGCGCCGATCGTAATCGAACCAACTGGTTCAATTTATGTTGACGAATCGTGAACGGATGGCGAGCGCTGGCTCGACGAACCGCCGCACCGTGCGTCAGGTATCCCCCTTATAAGCGTTTGAGATCAATTGATAAAACAGGGTGAGCTCAACACCTTGGCCCACGTTCGAGGTCCGGATTTCGCGCGTGAGGGAACGTCTTCGTGATTGGAAGTCGGCGCACGAAAAACCCAGATCGAGGCTGTCCGAGCGACGCGAAATTCCTCCCAAGGGCACGCCACTAGACGGACAGGAACAGGAATACCGGAGTAAATAAAATGACCAGGATCGCTCTTACCGCCGCCGCCATCCTCGTTGCCACTGGCACCGCTTATGCCGGCAGCGACAACTATGGTTCGGACAATGTCAATCAGCCGGCCGTCACCTCGCGCGCGGTCAATGTCGACCACAGTTACACGGCTTCGACCCACAGGCTGGTCAAGCACCGCGACCTCACGCTGAGGCCCGATTCGGTCCAGCCGGAATCCGGCCAGGGCAACTGGGGAAACTGACGGCTCAAGCGGGCGTGCGGTGGGCTTGGCCTGCCGCACCTGCCATGGACGCTAGCCAAGGTCCTTCGGCCGCAGGCAATGTGTCAACCGGGCGGGGGACACGACGGACCAATCGCCTTCGAAGACCACCCGGGCCAGGGCTGCCGTCGGGAATTTCTCCTCAAGTCTCTTGAGCGCCTTGGCGTCTGACCCCGGCCCGGCAAGCTGTCTGGCCAAATGTTCCAGGCCCGGATTGTGGCCAATTACCAGCAAGCTGCCGCTTGAAGCGTCGGTTTGACCAATCTGGCTCAGAATGTCCGCCGCTGAAGCATCGTACAGCGCCTTGAATGCGATCCGGGGTGGCACGGGCAGCTCCGCCGCCACAAGCCGCCAGGTGTCGCGGGTGCGCAGTGCCGGCGACACCAGCGCCAGGTCCGGCAGCCAGCCGCGCGCCGCAAGCTCGCGTCCCATCAAGCACGCCGCCTTAACCCCGCGTTCGGCCAAAGGCCGGTCGAAATCATCGAGATCAGGGTCGTCCCAGCTCGATTTGGCGTGACGGAGGAGGAGTAGTTGTCTCATCGATGTCGGTCAGGACCAGGGAGACTGGTCAGACGAGTGCGGGCCTTTTGTTTGATCGCTTCAATGTCGAAGGGATCTAACGGGCCGCTTTCCAATCCTTCCAGCCAAGCTCTGCGCAGCCGGTCCGTTTCGGCCTGGCACCGAGTCTGATTTGGCGGTTCCAGGCTAAGTGCCGTTGTCATTCCCGATCTAGGTTCAAGGCGTGATGCGCGCCAGATGCTCGAGGTCGGCTTCCTCGCGCAGCGGATCCGGGGCCATCACCACCGAGGTGCCGTTGTCGGCATCGTCGGCAAAGTGGGCAAGCACGGTGCGGCCGGCCTCCATGCGCGCCTTGCCTTCGGCAACCAGTCCCAGCGCCAGCGGATAGAGCCGGTGTTCGGTCTTCAGCACGCGGGCTGCCAATGTATCGGCGGTGTCGCCGACCATCACCGGTACGGCCGCCTGTGCGATGATCGGACCGTCGTCCATCTCGGAGGTGACGAAGTGCACGGTGCAGCCATGGATGCGGATGCCGGCGGCCAGTGCGCGCACATGGGTGTCGAGCCCCTTGAACGCCGGCAGCAGGGCAGGGTGGATGTTGATCATGCGGCCCTGCCATCTCTGGACGAAGCCGGGGGTGAGGATGCGCATATAGCCGGCCAGCGCCACGATCTCGGCGTTGAAGGCCGCGAGCGCCGCGTCTATTGCCGCGTCATGCGCCTGCTTGCTGCCATGGTCGGCACGCGAGACGACCTGCGTGGCGATGCCGCGCGCCCTGGCGATGCCGAGCCCGGCGGCATCCGCCTTGTCGGAAATGACACCGACGATCTCGGCCGGGAACGCCGGGTCGCTGGCCGCGGCAATCAGCGCGGTCATGTTGGAGCCGCGTCCCGAGATCAGGACAACGGTGCGTTTCCTCTGCGCGCTCATAGGCCGATCGAGCCCCGATAGATGACCCCGGCGTCGCGGCGCGGCACGATGCGGCCGATCGGCGTCACCGTCTCGCCGGCCTCCTGCAGCACGGCGGCGACCTGTGCTGCCTGGCCGGATGCGACGGCCAGAATCATGCCGATGCCGCAATTGAAAGTGCGCATCATCTCTTCCGGCGCCACGCCGCCGGTCTTGGCCAGCCACGAAAACACGGCAGGAACGTCGATCGCTTCGAGGTCGAGTTCGGCCGAAAAATCCTTGGGCAGCACGCGCGGGATGTTTTCCGGGAAGCCGCCGCCGGTGATGTGGGCGAGCGCCTTGATACCATGCGTGTTGCGGATCGCCTTGAGAATCGACTTGACGTAGATGCGGGTCGGCTCGAGCAGCGCCTCGGCCAGCGTGGCCTCGTCGTTGAACGGCGCCGGATCGCTCCACGACAGACCGCTGACGGCGACGATGCGGCGCACCAGCGAATATCCGTTCGAGTGCAAGCCAGAGGAAGCCAGGCCCAGCAGCACGTCGCCTTCGACAATATCGTCGGTGGGCAGCAATTGGCCGCGTTCGGCGGCGCCCACCGCAAAGCCGGCCAGGTCGTAATCATTGCCGTGATACATGCCGGGCATCTCGGCCGTCTCGCCGCCGATCAGCGCGCAGCCGGCCTGGCGGCAGCCCTCGGCAATGCCGCCGACGATCGCGGCACCCTGGTCGGGATCGAGCTTGCCGGTGGCGAAATAGTCGAGGAAGAACAGCGGTTCGGCACCTTGCACGACGATGTCGTTGACGCACATGGCGACGAGGTCGATGCCGATTGTGTCGTGCTTGCCGGCATCGATGGCGATCTTGAGCTTGGTGCCGACGCCGTCATTGGCCGCCACCAGCACCGGGTCGGTAAAGCCCGCGGCCTTGAGGTCGAACAGGCCTCCGAAACCGCCGATCTCACCATCGGCGCCCGGCCGGCGCGTCGCGCGCACCAGCGGCTTGATCTTCTCGACCATGAGATTGCCGGCATCGATATCGACACCGGCCGCGGCATAGGTGAGCCCGTTCTTGCGCTTGTTCACGTCGCGCTTGCTCATTTCTGGTGCCCGTTCAACAATTTTCCTTGTCGCGGGCTCTTCGCATGAACGGTTTCTGTCCGCAAGGATAACGGCCATCTCGACCTACAAAACCGTGGACAGGGCGCGCGTAGGGGCTCGTGATTGGCGAAAGCCGGGCTGAAAACCGCTCTCCCATGCGGGGAGATCGGCAGCTTCTCCCTTGTTGCCACTCACCATCTTCATCATCTATCTCCGACCAAGAGGAGGTGCCAAGCATTTGACCATCCCCAACCTGATCACCATCCTGCGCCTTATCCTGGTGCCGGCGGTGGTGCTGGCGATGCTGCAGGCGCGCTGGGACTGGGCTTTTGCCGGGTTCCTCGTCGCCGGTATTTCCGACGGCGTCGACGGGTTCATCGCCCGCCGTTTCAACCAGCAATCCACCCTCGGCGCCTATCTCGACCCGGTGGCGGACAAGCTGCTGCTGGTTTCGGTGTTCGTTGTCATGAGCTTCATCGGGCAATTGCCGCTGTGGCTTGTCGTCATCATGGTGTCGCGCGACGCGTTGATCGTCTGCGCGGTGGTGTTGTCCGCCGTCATGACCCATCCGGTCGAGATGAAACCGTTGTTCGTGTCGAAGGCCAACACCGCGATCCAGATCGTGCTGGCCGCGCTTGTGCTGGGAGAACTTGCCCTTGCCGTTCACCTCGACCCGCTGAGGTCAGTTCTCATATTGCTGTCCGGGGTCTTGACCGTGGCTTCGGCCGCAGCCTATCTCGTGACTTGGCTGAGGCACATGAGCGGCTATGGCGAAGGCTCCACTCCGGACATCTGAGACAGAAGCGGCAGCGATCGAGGCCGCGGCCGCCGACACCGCCGCGTCCGCGACCTTTCGCCGCCAGATCTTCTTCTGGCTGGCCGGCGCCGCGCTGCTGGCGCTTTTCCTCTATGTTTTCAGCGCGATCCTGCTGCCCTTCGTCGCCGGCATGGTGCTTGCCTATTTCCTCGATCCCGTTGCCGACCGGCTGCAGCGGCTCGGCCTGTCCCGTTTCATGGCGACGGTGGTCATCCTCATCACCTTCCTCATCGTGCTGGTGCTGGCCTTCGTCATCCTCATCCCCGTTCTGGCCACGCAGATGGCCGATTTCGCCGGCAAATTGCCGGAATATCTGACCCGGCTGCAAAGCCTGATCACCTCGTTCGATCCGAAATGGCTGGAACAGAAGTTCGGCGTCAACGCCAATAGCTTGCGCGACGGGCTGAATTCGCTGCTGACCTCGGGCTTCGGCCTGATCACCACCGTCTTCACCTCACTGTGGAGTTCCGGCATGGCGCTGGTCTCGGTGGTCAGCCTGTTCGTGGTGACGCCGGTGGTCGCCTTCTACATGCTGCTCGACTGGGACCGCATGGTGGCGGTCATCGACGGTTGGGTGCCGCGCGACAACGTCGCGACCGTGCGCGCCATCGCGCGTGACATCAACACCGCCACAGCCGGCTTCGTGCGCGGCCAAGGCACGCTGTGCCTGGTGCTGGGCGCCATTTATGCCACCGGGCTGACGCTGACCGGACTGAATTTCGGCATCCTCATCGGCCTGTTCGCCGGGCTGATTTCCTTCATCCCTTATGTCGGCTCGCTGACCGGGCTGGTGCTGGCCGTCGGCGTCGCCTTCGTCCAGTTCTGGCCGGACTGGACGATGATCGTCGCCGTCGCGGTCGTGTTCTTCATCGGTCAGTTCATCGAGGGCAACATCCTGCAGCCGCGGCTGGTCGGCAAAAGCGTCGGCCTGCACCCGGTATGGCTGATGTTTTCGCTTTTTGCCTTCGGTGCGCTGTTCGGCTTCGTCGGCTTGTTGATCGCGGTGCCGGCTTCTGCGGCCGTCGCCGTGCTGGTGCGGTTCGCCATTGCCCGCTATCTCGAATCGCCGCTCTACAAGGGCCGCGGCGCGGCACCTGTGCCGCAGCTTCCGGCCGATCGCGGCGGCGGCCACCGCACGCAACCGCGTCGCTGAAGTGACTGCCCAGCCAACCGACCCGCCACGCCAGTTGCCGCTCGATCTCGGCCATGGCACCGGCTATTCGCGCGACGAACTCGTCGTCTCCGGCACCAACAACCAGGCGGTGGCGCTGGTCGACCGCTGGCCGGACTGGCCATCGCCGGTCGTGGTGCTGGCCGGTCCCGCGGGTTCGGGCAAGACGCATCTGGCCTCGATCTGGCGCGCGCGTGCCGATGCGGTGGCGGTCGACGCCAGGCGCATCGGCGACAGCATTGCCAATCTCGGCGCGCGGCCGGCACTGATCGACGATGTCGATACCGGCGCGGTCGATGAACAGAGCCTGTTCCATCTGATCAATGCGGTGCGTGGTGCCGGGTCGACGCTGCTCCTGACGGCGCGCCGCTTCCCGTCCGCCTGGGGCATCACGCTGCCTGATCTCGCCTCACGGCTGAAAGCGGCGGCGACAGTGGAAATTCATGAGCCCGACGATCTCCTGCTCGCCGGCGTCATCACAAAACTCTTCGCCGACCGTCAGATCGAGGTCGAACCGCATGTCGTACAGTATCTGGTCCGCCGTATCGAGCGCTCGCTGGCGACAGCGATGCGCGTGGTGGAGCGGCTCGACCGGACCGCGCTCGAACGCAAGACCTCGATCACCAGGGCGCTGGCAGCCGAAACCGTCAACGCCATGGACGAAGGGCAGGGCGAATTCGAGATTTAGCCTGAGAGGCCAGTCTCAGAGCCACATTCTGGCGAAATGACGGACCGCGAGGTAGACGGCAGAGTGAGCGGCGATATAGCCGGCGGCGACCAGCACAAACATTCCGATACTGACACGCCAGGAGCGGGAGACGACGGCGCCTGGGGCCTGCCTCGCCTGTCTGCGGCTTTCACGGTTGTTCCACATCGCCAGTGCGGCGCAGGCAATTGCCCACGTCACCATGAACGGAGCGGTGATACCGGCATAGGCAAAGTAGGCCGGTCCGAAAAGCGACACCCAGGCATCGATTCCAAGCATCTGAATCCCCTGTTGCCGAACCGGCCCGCGGCCGCCGGATGCACGACCGGAGCCGGAGCAAGTGAGCATATGGCTGCGCCGGGCATTGGGCTGTGAGGGGATGGTCGGAGTGGAGAGATTCGAACTCCCGACCCTCTGGTCCCAAACCAGATGCGCTACCAGGCTGCGCTACACTCCGAACGGTCTGTTGCCTATTCATTTCGGTGGTGCATGGCAAGTGCAAAAACCCGCGAGAGCAAAAACCTTGCCGCCGTGCGCATTGCGCAGTAATGACGGGCGAAGGGTGGCGATGCTGCCTTGCACAAGAACGAGGTGGCCATGTCCGCGCGCATTTTCAGCCCAGCCAAAACCGCGATGCAGTCCGGCAAGGCCAAGACCGGCCACTGGGTGCTGGAATTCGATCCCGAGACGCGCAAGAAGATCGATCCGCTGATGGGCTATACGACGTCGGCAGACATGAGAAGCCAGATCAGGCTTAGCTTCGACACGCGGGAAGAGGCGGTGGCCTACGCCGAAAAGCAAGGGCTCGCTTTCCGCGTCGAAGAGCCGAAAGAGACCAAGCGCCGCCAGATTTCCTATGCGGAGAATTTCCGCTATGACCGCAGGACGCCCTGGACGCATTGAACGGCGCCCGGCGCCAGAATATCCAGCCGGCCCGCCGGCCGGCCAGCGGTCCCGTAGCTCAGCTGGATAGAGCACCGGCCTTCTAAGCCGATGGTCACAGGTTCGAATCCTGTCGGGATCGCCAAAGCCTTTCGGGTCCATTCCGGACACATAGGTCGCGGTTTATACCAGAGACATGGGCTTTCAGAGAGCGTCACCAGGCCTCGTGCGCTCAAACCGCCGCCGCCAGAAGCAGCGTTACCCCCAGGACCGTCGACGCATAGATCGTGGCTAGAAGCACGATCGGGCGAGGATATTCGGCGGGTGTCACGAGGCCGGCAAAGTGGGGATTTCGAAATGTTTCGGTGCCGGGCGACGGGCCGTCGGCGGCAGCGGGAGTGTTGTCATTGCAAGCGTGAACAGAAAGACGCTGGGCAATATCGGCGGCGATCAGAGGATCGTCCGCCACCAATTTCGACCAGTCCGAAACAATGCCGATTTCACCTTTGAACATCGCGCGCCTCCCGTTTGGGATCTAACAGCGATATCTAAATTATGTTCCGCCGATAGTTTGACGAGGCGGACCGCTCTTGGTCCTTGCAACCTTCTGATCGATGAAAACCACGCCCGCTGCCTCCAACCCTCGACGGATGGCAGCCAGCTTGGCCGAACTCGGAATCCTTCGTCCGCTCTCGAAACTGCCGATCGTTCCTTCGCTAAGGCCGCACTTCGCGGCGAGTCGCACCTGCGACCATTTCAGCATCGCTCGTGCGGCTCTGCACTGCTGGGACGTAAGGGGCTGGATCCCTGAGACGGTGGAGCTTCGCGTGTTCACATCCTCAGATCCCTTCGCTTCGGCGGGAGGTGGCTTTGCACCAGGTGCACCTTGTCCAGATCCACGGTGACCATTGTCCGAACGACACCGTGGCCTTGTCGCCGTCGATCTGCGTAACGTCGCCGGATAATTCCATCGGCTGGCCCTTGGCCAGCGTGACCGAATGCGGAAAATTGTAACCGGGGATCGACACGCTGACGCGGTCTTCCGTGACGCGCTTCAGCACCGTCGCCATGACCGCCACTTCGTCGCCGACCTTTATTGCCATGCTTCTGATTCTGGGGCGGCATCCGGCTGGCGTCAAGGATTAGCTATGCCTTATATAGCAAGTCACGGAATCACCTCTTTCCATCCAGGAACGCCACGACAGCGGTAAATACCGCAAGCTGTTCAGCTCTATCATGGTGATGAGGGGATTTAGCGTGGCCGGGCAGTCGGCTGGGGCCAGCGTATTATTTCGTTACTCTGCCTTTTCGGAACCTTCCCGCGCACGGCGCGTTCGGCCCGCTGTATTCGCGGACCCTCATATAAAAGTGGACAGGCGGGAGGCAAACAAGGGTGGGGAGGAGTGTTGCCATGTCGAAGCGAGAAATAGGCATATCTTCGGCTCTGGATCGGCGCATCGCCGACCTCAAGGCCAGGATGCAGGACGCCCGGATCACGGAATATGAAATGAAGACCTTTCAAAAAGTGGCTTCAGCCATGGGAGGCGACGGAGGCTCCCTGCGCCTCGATGCCGACGACCTGATCGCGGCATCCTTTGTCGTCGATGCGCTGAGTGAGCCGACGCTCAACTGACGACGAGCGGTCTGGCTTCGCGCGCCGTTTTGCCCTTGCTCGGCCGGCAGTTGGCCCACGCCTTCAAGCTCTGAAACAGGATGGCTGCTTTCCAGCGGCCGTCTTGTAGCGTCTGTCGCAAGTCATCGACAGGGCCGGCGGGTTGGTTCCGCCGCCCGATATCGAATTGGAGGGAAAGTCTTATCAATTTGTTGGGGTTGGTGCGTCATAGTAGCGACGGCTAACGGAGTTGAACGCGATGAAGCTCGATCTGTCGCCGACGAGCTGGGGCAGGGTGATCGCTGTCACGGCAGTCGGTACGGCATTCTTCATTGCCGTGGCGTTCTTCGTCGATTCCTTCAACTTTCCCTATCTTTCGCCCGAGGCTCTGTGGCGGGCACAGATGACCGACCTGATGCTGCCTTTGGTGCTGGGTGGTTCGTTTCTGTTTTTCCTGATGTGGAAGATTCGCCAGCTGGCCATCGCACAGCGCGATCTCAGCGTCATTGCCGCGACCGACAGCCTGACGGCGGTGCTGAACCGTGGCGCCTTCTCGATGCTGGTCGAAGCCTATCTCGAGCAGACCCGAAAGCAGGAGCAAACCCGTTCGGGCGCGCTGCTGATCATCGACGCCGACCACTTCAAGTCGATCAATGACCGTCTGGGTCATGATTGCGGCGATCAGGCACTCAAACTGATAGCGCAGGCGATCAAGGGGCAACTGCGTGGCGGCGATATCGTCGGCCGCATCGGCGGCGAAGAATTCGGCGTGTTTCTGCCCGGCGTGGATCCCTCGCAATCCTGGGTGGTTGCCGAAAGCATCCGCCGGCGTATCAGGGAGATGGAATTCTCACCCGGCGGCAGGCCTTGTCCGCTTTCCGTCAGCATCGGCGGCACAAGCTTCACCGGCCCGATCACCTATGAGGAAATCTTCTCCGCTGCCGACAAAAGGCTTTACACGGCCAAGTCGAACGGACGCGATCAAGTCAGCTTCGATCCGGCCGGAACGTCTCCGGCGCCTGCGCCCGGGGTCGCCACCGTGCATTGACGGCAGAAACTTGCGGATGGCTGATCGGGAAGCTCTCGAAATCGACGCAGGCCGCTTTCTCGACGCTTCAATGCTTACAGTCATATGCCGGGATTCCGATCTTTAGGGATAGCATGCCGGCTCGATAGGCCATGGACTGCAACCGCTTACCGGTATACTCCCCCCGCGTTGGCGATGTTTCGTTGTCGGCAGAAACGGTTCTCACTCCTGAGTTTCCAAGGGTTACGGCCGACGTGCGATCATGATTTTGACGCCGGCGAACAATGGCGGAAACGGTCAGGTAAGCACACGATTATGATCCATTTGTTCAACGGCTTTCAGGATCCTTTCGGTGGCAGTGACCTCAAGACCTTGGAACTCTATCGGCTGTTGAGCGCCGATTCGGAGGTGCGCCTTTGGGCTGCGTCATCGCGGGCTTCAGGTGAATTAATGCGGCAATTCCCGATACGTCGTATTTCCCCGCTTACGCGAAAAGTTCCGGATGGCGGCACTTACGTTTTTCTCGGAGCGCATTGGCGCAACAAGGTGTGGCCTTACCTGATCCCGCGGCCGCGCCGGCTGATTTACGACTTCAACACCCTTCATCCGAAGGTTCTCAACCTCACCACGCGCATGCCTCGGAGCTTGGGATGGCCCGCCGCCGAGATAGTGCTTGTTTCCGACTTTCAGAAGCGATTGCTCCAAATCGACGGCACCGTGCACCCCTCTCCGATCGAGATCGAACGTTTTTCAACACGGCGTCTGGATTCGGATCGTCCGTTCACCGTCGGACGCTTGAGCCGCGATGGGCCGGGCAAACATCATCCCGATGACATACCCCTTTACGAGACATTGCTGGCTGAAGGTACAGCCTTGCGGATTCAGGGAGGGACAGGGCTCAAGGGCAGCCTCATGCCGCATCCGCAACTCGAGCTGTTGCCACCCGGCCAATTTTCCGCCGAAGCGTTTCTGCAGACGCTCGACGTGTTTTATTATCGCACCGGTTGGCATGTGGAAACCTTCGGTCGCGTCGTGTTCGAGGCGATGGCCTGCGGGTTGCCCGTGGTCTGCCATTCATATGGAGGCTATTCCGATCATATCAGGCATGGCGAAAACGGCTTCTTGTTCGAAACGACGCAGCAGGCGGCGCGGATCCTGGCCGATCTCAAAGCCGATCCGGCGCTGCGGGCGGCAGTGGGCCTCAAGGCACGGCAGACCGTCGAGCAGCTGTTTTCACCGCAGGCACTGCGACAAAGGCTGGATTTCTATCTGCGTTAGCGGCACGTCATCCCTTGGGCGGTGCTTGACGCAACAACATGCCTGGCTGTCTGTCATCGATCTCGACATCGCGCTAAAGCAGGCACGCAAATCAGCCCATTGGGGCTGACAGGCAGCGGCGCGCCACAGGGCAGGACTTCTTATCGATGACATTGATGGGCGCGGCGGCACTGCTGATCCTGATCCTGACTTACGCCGGTGTCGCCATCGGCCGCATCCCCGGCCTGCGCCTCGACCGGGCGGGGATCGCGCTTCTCGGCGGGGCCGCGATGATCGCCATCGGCGCGCTCAGCATGGAGGATGCCTACCGGGCGATCAATTTCGACACCATCACGCTTCTGCTCGGCATGATGATCGTGGTGGCGCATCTGAAAGTGTCGGGCGCCTTTCGCGGCCTTGGCGCCATCGCCATCGAGCACGCGCACGCGCCCTTCATGCTTTTGGTGATGGTGACGGTGCTGACCGGCGTGTTGTCCGCCTTCCTGGTCAACGACGCCATCTGCCTCGTCATGGCGCCGATCGTCGTCCACGTCACCCGCATCATCAAGCGCAACCCGATCCCCTATCTGATCGCCACCGCCACCGCGTCGAATTGCGGCAGCGTCGCCACCATCACCGGCAATCCGCAAAACATGGTCATCGGCGCGCTTTCGGGCATTTCCTATCCGGCCTTTTCAGCAGCGCTCGCTCCGGTCGCCCTGTTCGGCCTCATCGCGGTTGTCGTCATCATCCGTATCGTCTTCCGGGCCGAATTCGCCCGAACTGTCCAACTGACGCCCGAAGTCTCGCGTGGCCGCATGCACAAGGGGCAGGTGCTGAAGGCGGTGGTGGTCTGCATCGGACTGGCAATCGCCTTCTTCGCCGGTGTGCCCGTCGCCAAGGCCGCACTCATCGGCGGCGCCATCCTCTTGCTCACCCGGGCGATCAAGCCGGAACGCATCTACCGCGAGATCGACGGTCCGCTGCTGTTCATGTTCGCCGGTCTGTTCGTTGTGGTCGCCGGCGCCGAAAAGACGCTTCTTTCGCCAGACATGATCGCTTCGGCCAAGAACCTCGGGCTGGGCGACGTCTGGCGCCTGTCCGGTTTCACCGCGGTGCTCTCCAACATCATGAGCAATGTCCCGGCCGTGCTGGCGCTTCGGCCCTTCATACCGGGCCTCGAAAACCCCGAGCGCGCCTGGCTGGTCGTCGCCATGAGTTCGACGCTGGCCGGCAATTTCACGCTGCTGGGTTCGGTCGCCAATCTGATCGTCGCCGAACAGGCACGGGCCGCCGGCACGACGCTGTCGTTCGGCGCTTTTTTCAAGGTCGGCTTGCCGCTGACGCTGATAACGCTGGCCGCCGGCACGGCATGGCTGGCGTTTGGGTTCTAATGCATGTCGCCCAAAAGTGGCCCCGGTTTTGGGGCAACGATATGCATAAAACCAAAGGCTTAAAGCGCGTCGCGCTTTAGACCTGGCTGCCTGAAATCCGCGCCCGCACCAGCGTCGCCGCGGCGCGGCCGGCGGCCTCGATATAATCGGGATTGCGGTGGATCAGCATGATCGAAAAGCAGCCGTCGATCAAAAGCACGATCTCGCGTGCCAAGGCAGGCGGCTCGCCGACGCCATGGTCCGACAAGGCGCCGGCCAGCCATGTTTCGAAATTCAGCTTGTGCCGCGCGCCGACCTTGACCGCCGGATGTCCGGGCATCGAGGCGAGTTCGGCGGCCGTGCGCAGGAAGCCGCATCCTTTCCATTTCGGGTGACGAGCGGACCGCGCCAGATTGGTGAAGATCGCCTCGACCTTGCGATCCGCGCCGCCTTCGGCAGCATCGAACCAGCCAGCCATCCGCTTCAGATTGGGTTGGTCGCGGCCATCGAGATAGGCCGCGATGAGGTCGTCCTTGCTCTTGAAATGGTAGTAGAGCGTGCGCTTGGTGAGACCCGCTTCCTCGGCGACGGCATCGACGCTGACGCGACCGATTCCTTCGGCATAGAAGAGCCTGGTCGCGGCATCGACAATGCGTTTGCGGGTAGGACTTTGCGTGTCAGGCATGAGCTTAGGTATACCGACTAGTGAATATACACAAGCGGAAAGAGGCATAGTCTTCCGGTCATCAGCATGATGAAGAAGGAAGAGCCAATGACCGATCTTGTCCTTAGCGAAACCCGGGATGGGATTGCCATCCTCACCCTCAACCGGCCGGAGAAGCTCAACGCGCTGAATTATGCCCTGATCGATCGCCTGCTTGCGATCCTCGACGACATTGAAGTCGATGACAGCGTCCGCGCAATCATTCTGACCGGAGCAGGGGAGCGGGCGTTTTCGGCGGGCGGCGACATTCATGAGTTCTCGGCAAGCGTGGCGGTCGGCGTCGATGTCGCGATGCGGGACTTCGTCATGCGCGGGCAACGGCTGACGGCGAGGCTGGAAGCGTTTCGCAAACCCGTCATCGCTGCCGTCAACGGCATTGCCTTTGGTGGCGGTTGCGAAATCACCGAGGCGGTGCCGCTGGCCATCGCCAGCGACCGCGCTTTGTTCGCCAAGCCGGAAATCAGCCTTGCAATGCCGCCGACCTTTGGCGGAACCCAACGCCTGCCGAGGCTCGCCGGGCGCAAGCGGGCGCTCGAACTGCTGTTGACCGGCGACTGGTTTGCGCCGCCGCGGGCGCTTGAGCTGGGTCTCGTCAACGAGGTTGTGCCGCATGCCGAGTTGATGCCGGCCGCGATCGGCCTGGCCAGGCGTATCCTGCGGCACTCCGATCTGGCGATCGCCAGCATCCTCACGGCAGTGACGCGCGGCCTCAACCAGAGCATCGCCGAAGGCTTGGCTGTCGAGGCCGAGCAGTTCGCCCGCATGGCCCCGACCGCTGATCTGCGCGAAGGGCTGGATGCCTGGATCGCACGCCGCGAGCCGGGCTATGACGGCTCGTGGACGCATATCGCGCGCCCCGACGAGGCCAGGCGAGCCTCGTTGGCGCTGGATCAGGGGGCCACCACCAAACGGCCTTTCATGTTGGGGTGAAAGCGGCAGAAATAGTCGACCTTTCCCGCCGCCTTCAATGTCAGGCTTGCGGATTTCTTCGGCGGGATCATCACCTCCCAGCCGCCTTTCACGGTGGCCGTGTGGGCGAACACATCCTTGTTCACCCACTCGATCGTGTCGCCGACCTTGGCCTCGACGGTGGCTGGCGAGAACACCAGCCTGTCGATGATGACCTGGATGGTTTCTGCTCGCGCCGGAACGGTACCGACGGCCAGCGCCAACGCAATCCACAGATGGCGTTTCGGCATGCTCCCGGTCCTTACTTGAGCATGCCGGCGACGTGCTCGGCGTGCTGCTCATGGCCCTGGAAAATCTTCAGGCCGGTTTCCAGCAGGCTCTTCAGTTCGGCATTCTGCGCCGACGGGATCAAAAGGGTTTCGAGCGCGCCGTTGACCTGCTTGTGGTAGGCGACCTCATTGTCGACATAGGCCTTGTCGAAGGCAGCGCCGTCGAGTTTGGCGAGCTTGGCCCGCTCCTCCGCCGCAGCTTTGGTCAGCGCCTGGCTGGTGGCGTTGTCTTCCGGCGTGACCTTGAGCTTCTTCACCAGGTCGAGCGCCTGAACATTCACGGCTTCATGGTCGCGCACCATGTCGTTGGCGAAATTGACGACCTCCTTGTTCTTCGATTTCTCGATCGCCAGCTTGGCCGTTTCGACGTCGATGACCCCGGCCGTGTAGGCGATGTGGGCGATCTGCGGATCGGTTGGCTTGTCGGCGGCCTGTGCGAACGGGGACGTGCCAAGCAGCAGCAGGGCGGCGAGCGCGGCAGTGTGTCGGATAGACATGGCATCTCCTTCGTCCGGACGCTGAAATCGCGCCGGACTGTGTTTCGGTTGACGGTCATTGGATGCTGGTCAGCGGCAAACGTTCCCGCTGAAATGAACTGAAATCCGGTGAGGCTCAGCTTTCCAGCCCGAGCCGCCGCATCACGGCGCTGGTCAGTCGTTCGCAACGCCGGCCGGCGAAGGGGAAGGCATCGAGCAGCACCGGTCCGATCTGGTCGTCCAGCGCTTTGCGTACCAGGGCGCGCGCGCGGTGCAGCCTTGTCTTGACGGTTTGCGGCCGCACGCCGAGGAGATCGGCGGTCTCCTCAATGCTCAGCCCCTCGATCACCCGCGCCACGAACACCGTCCGGTAGACGTCGGGAAGGCTGTCGGTGGCCTGTTCGACCAGTTGGAGGATCTGCCTTTGCGCCATCGTCCGTTCCGGATCGTCGCTGGGGTTGAGAGGGAACCGGATGATCTCGGCTTGCGGATTTTCCGGCAGTGCCACCGTTCTGCGCCTTTTGCGCAGGCGGCCAAGCGCCTCGTTGATAACGATGCGCGACAGCCATGTGGCGAGCGAGGAGTCGCCGCGAAACGCATCGAGATGGGCGAAAGCCCTGACGTAGGCCTCCTGCACGATGTCCTCGGCCTCGCTGTCATTGCGCACGACGCCGCGCGCGATCCGGTAGAGCCGCTGATTGTGTGTCTTGATGATGGTGCGGAAGGCATCGCCGTCGCGCGCCAAGGCGCGGCGCACAAGCTGCATCTCGCCTGGCACAGCGGAAGGCACGGCCGTCAAGACAGCAGGCATGGCCAGTTTCCTCAACCCAATCTCCGGACCGAACCTCGATTGAGAGATTGGACGCTGTCGCCGGCAAAAGGTTCCCGAAGACTTTTCGCGGGGCCCGGCGGCGGTACCCTACCGCGCGAGTGAAGGCTTGTCAGGCAGCCTGCAGGCGCGCCGTGGCCGCCAACAGATCGGTCTGGGTGATCAGCCCGAGAATCCGTTTGTCGTCGTCGACGATGATCACCGCATGGCTGCGGCCGTCGGTGAGCACCGGCAGCAGACCCATGGCGGCAAAACCTGCGGCGGCTGTTGCCGCGGGTGATATGACGGATCCGACTGTCCCGGAGGCCTGGGTGAGTTCGCGCAACCCCACGGTGCCTGCCAGCCTGGCTTCCGCATTGACGACCGGCAGGGTCCGGATGTTGTGGTCAAGCAGCAATTGGCGCGCCGCCTCGGTGGAGGTGTGAGCATCGACCGAGATCACATCGCGCGACATGATGTCCTCGCACAGAAGCGTCTTGTGCGCGCGCACCATCGCCTGCAATTCGACCTGCCGCAGCAGCCGGTCGAGATCGTTGCGATCGATATCGAACGTCTCGTCAAGTGCGCCAAGCGCGGCATCGATGTCTTCGGACCGGAAGCCCACGCGCAGCTGCGCCGGCGGGTCGCCGGTGCCGTGGCTGTTCGCCGGCGCTGCAACCGGTACATGCGGATAATTGCGCCGGGCCAGCCTGTGGAAGCCGTAGCCGAGCGCCACCAGCAGGATCGAGTTCAGCGCCACCGGCACAAATGGAAACAGGAAGCCGGCGCTGATGACGGCAGGCCCTCCCAGCACCGCGGTCAGCGCGGCCGCTCCGCCCGGCGGATGCAGGCAGCGCGTGAACGACATGGCGGCGATGGCCAGTGCCACCGCAATGCCGCTGGCAAGGGCGGTTTCGTGGATGAAATGCGCCACGATCACGCCGACCAGTGCCGATATCGTGTTGCCGCCGATGATCGACCATGGCTGTGCCAGCGGACTGGCGGGCACGGCGAACAGGAGCACCGCCGACGCCCCCATCGGCGCCACCAGCAGCGGCACGTGCGGGCCGTTGCCGAGCACAAGGCTGGCGATCACGCCGGTGAGTGCAATGCCGATCGTTGCGCCGATACAGGCGACGAGACGCTCGCGCAGCGTCGCGCCGGCAAGAATGGGAACAAAAAGGCGGAAAGCCATGGGGTCGAAAACTCTGCCGGTATTCCAGGGGACGTCGAAAATGTGCTGATTGCACCGCAATGACGCGGCATCGTTGAATTTGAAAGCCAAACTGATCCGCGAAATCGCAATTTTAGGGAATAGAATTCCGCTAGTGCATGTCGCCCAAAAGTGACCTCGGTTTTGGGAGAACGACATGCACAAAAACAAAACCTGAAGCGGGTCGCCTGAAAATCTTCAGGCGCGACACGCTTTAGGCCGCTGCTGCGGCGGTCAGGCCGCGCGAAATATCGGCCTTCAGGTCGTCGACATCCTCGAGGCCGATCTGCAGGCGGATCAACGGACCCTCATAGGGGGCTTTTGCAACGACGCGGTCGCCGAGCCAGACCGGTACGGCAAGGCTCTCATAGCCGCCCCAGGAATAACCGAGGCCGAAGATCCGCAGCGCGTCGAGGAAGGCGTGCTGCTGCTTCTGGCCGCCACCGGCAAGAACGATGGAAAAGATGCCGCTCGAGCCGGAAAAGTCGCGCTTCCACAGAGCGTGATCCGGATGGCTGGGCAGGGCCGGGTGGAGCACGCGCGCCACGCCCTTCTGGCCCTCGAGCCAGGAGGCGATGGCAAGCGTACTGCGCTGATGGTGTTCGAGGCGCACGCCCATGCTGCGCAGGCCACGCAGCACCTGGTAGACGTCGTCGGGCCCGGCGCAACAGCCAAGCGTGCAGAAGCTTTCGTAGAGGTGCGTCCAGCAACTCTCATTGGCCGACACCGTGCCAAGCAGCACGTCGGAATGGCCGGCCGGGTATTTGGTCGCGGCATGGATAGATATGTCGACACCGT
Organism: Mesorhizobium sp. M7A.F.Ca.US.010.02.1.1; assembly: GCF_004023085.1. Taxonomy (NCBI): domain Bacteria; kingdom Pseudomonadati; phylum Pseudomonadota; class Alphaproteobacteria; order Hyphomicrobiales; family Phyllobacteriaceae; genus Mesorhizobium; species Mesorhizobium sp. M7A.F.Ca.US.010.02.1.1. The sequence continues at coordinate 47,796 of NZ_RZRV01000037.1, forward strand.
GGTCGAGCGGGCGGAAATAGAGTGGCGTCGCCCAGGTGTTGTCCATCATGACGATGGCGCCCGCGGCGTGCGCCGCCTTGACGATGGCCGGGATGTCCTGCACCTCGAACGTGTTGGAGGCCGGCGATTCCGTGAACACCACCTTGGTGTTGGGCTTGATCAACGCCGCGATGCCGGCGCCGACATCGGGGGCGTAATACTCGACCTCGACGCCCAGCCGCTTCAGCATCGTGTCGGCGAAATTGCGGGTTGGATGATAGACGGTATCGACGATCAGCAGATGGTCGCCGGCCGAGACGAAGGCGAGCAGCGGCACCGTCACCGCCGCAAGGCCCGACGGCACCAGGATCGTGCCTGCCGAGCCTTCCAGCGCGTCTATGGCATGGGCAAGCGCATCGGTCGTCGGTGTGCCGCGCGTGCCGTAAGTGTATTTCTGGGTTCGCGTCGCCATCGAAGCCGCGTCGCGGAAAAGCACGGTCGAAGCATGCACCACCGGCGGATTGACGAAGCCGAAATAGTCGTGCGGATTGTTGCCCGAATGGGCAAGCCGCGTGTTGATGCCCATCCCGCCGTGCTCGCTGCCGTCTTTCGCCATCTGCGTCGCCTTGTTTGATAAGCCGCTAGCCATAGTGCGGCGCTATGGACCGTGCAACGGCCACCGCCCGCCAGGAGGCGGACTTCGAATATGCCAATTCGTCGCGGCAAAAACAGCGATGCGGGGACGGAGTATTAAACGAAAAACCCGCCTGTGCGGCGGGCTATCGGCGCAAATCAGCACCATGGACGAATATGTACCATAGCTGAGGGCAGGGAGTCAAGAAAAAATTCCTATCAAGAAAAGCGACAGGCACAAAAGCTACCGGCACAAAAAGCTGCTGCCGCCGCCGCCGACCTGTTGTCGTCAGGTCTTTTGTTGACCTGCGTTCGGAGCCCTTGTCCCAGCCGATCGGTCTATTGTGGGCGGCGGTGAATGGTATATGATCGTCGGCTAATATTAATCGCCGGATTGCTTCGATCAGATGCTGCCGGATGGTTGCTGCCGGTTGACTTCTGGTCCTCCACGATCCGGATCGCGCTCACGAAGCGTGAGCGCGGCAAGGGAGGAATGCCATGCCGGACGTCAAATGGGCCATGAAGGCGAGCGAATTCATCAACTGCAACTGCGCCTATGGCTGCCCGTGCCAGTTCAACGCCATGCCGACATACGGATTCTGCCAGGCGGTCGCCGGCATGGAAATCGAGAGCGGCCATCACGGCGACACCAAGCTCGACGGGTTGCGGTTCGTCGGGATTTTCAGCTGGCCCGGCGCCATACACCAGGGCGGGGGCGAAGCCGCGGTGGTCATCGACGAGAGGGCGACGGAAGCCCAACGTGGCGCGCTGCTTCGCATATTGGGCGGTCTGGACACCGAGCCAGGTGCAACGATATTTCAGGTCTTTTCGACCACGCTGGAGAAATTCCACGATCCGATCTTCGCGCCGATCGAATTCAAGATCGACGTCGACGCGCGGACCAGTCAGCTGCATGTCGAGGGTATAACCGACGGTCGCGGCGAGCCGATCCGGAATCCGGTCACCGGGGCCGCGCACCAGGCGCGCATCGACTTGCCGCACGGCTTCGAATACGCGATCGCCGAGGTCGGGCGGGGCTGGACCAAGGCGACGGGCCCGATCAAGTTCGAGCTGGCCGATACGCACAGCCATTTCGCCAATCTGCATCTCACGCAGAGCGGCATCGTGCATTGACCTGATCCAATGGGCGATACGGCCCTCGAGGCGGTGCTGAGGCGCGATCGCGCGGTCGTGACGGCCGCGCTCGTCGTGATCGCCGTGCTCGCCTGGGCCTATGTGCTGTGGCTCGCCGCCACCATGGTCATGCCCGGCTCCCCTTTGCCGGACGGCGGAGGCGACGACATGGCCGGCATGGATATGGGCGGCATGGATATGGGCGCCGCCATGGCGCCCGGCTTCCGGGCCTGGGCGATGGGCGATTTCGCCTTCACCTTCACGATGTGGGCAGTGATGATGGTTGGCATGATGACGCCTTCGGTCGCGCCGATGCTGCTGCTCTATGCCGGTGTCGGCCGCAAGGCGCGGGCGGATGGCCGGCCCATCGCTTCGACGGGATGGTTTTTTGCCGGCTATCTCGCCGTCTGGGTCGTCTTCAGCCTCCTGGCGACCGGTGCGCAATGGCTTCTCGCCCGTGTAGCCTTGCTCGATCCCTTGATGGCGACCGTCAGCGCGATCCTCGGCGGCCTCGTCCTGATCGCCGCCGGTCTCTATCAATGGACGCCGATGAAGGGCGTCTGCCTGCGCCAATGTCAGGCACCGATCGCGTTCCTGGCCAGCCATGGCGGATTCCGTTCCGCTCCGCTCGGCGCGCTTCGGCTCGGCATGGATCACGGCGCTTATTGCTTGGGGTGTTGCTGGGCGCTGATGGCTCTGTTGTTCGTCGGTGGCGTCATGAACGTGCTGTGGATCGCCGGCATCGCCATCCTTGTTCTGCTGGAGAAGACGGTGCCGACCGGGCAGCTGATTCCGCGCGTTTCAGGCGCGTTGATGGCCGCCGTCGGGACCTGGATCGTCTTTCAAGCCTTTTGAGAGCAGTCTTCGTCGGCGGTCTGTGAGCCGTCAGTAAATCGTCAGATGACAATCTTGGAACCTGGTAGTTCGTCGCACGGGGAGGTCAACAACGACGAGGTATTGCCCGGGATGGATTTCGCTGCCGCAGCCCGTATTGGCCCGGCGTTGGCGTTGCATGAGATTTGCCGCCTTTATTAGCCCTGCTGGCTAAATCGCGGGCGTGTTTGTCTGTAAATCGGGCATTTGCGGCAATCGGTTTTCAAACTCTTTGGGTTTCGGTCATTTTCCTTGACCTCACAGGAATTATCGCCTTCGATGACATTTGTGAACGGGAGGCGGCGCGTCGGTTACGATGCGGGGTTCCGGGATGGGCCGGGATGGGAGCCGCGTTCACACGGGAGAAAAAAATCAGGATTTACTCCTGAAAAACAGAGAAAAGGGTCTGTGGGTCATGAAACATATTGCTATCGGCATTCTAGGCGCCGCCACGCTTGGATTGATGGCGTCCGCCGCGTCGGCGGCCACGCTCGACACCGTCAAGGCGAAGGGCTTCATCCAGTGCGGCGTCTCCACCGGCCTGGCCGGCTTTTCGGCGCCGGACGACAAGGGTGACTGGCAAGGCATCGATGCGGATTTCTGCCGCGCTGTCGCGGCCGCCGTCTTTGGTGACGGCTCCAAGGTCAAGTTCACGCCGCTCAGCGCCAAGGAGCGGTTCACCGCGCTGCAGTCGGGCGAGATCGACATCCTCTCGCGCAACACCACCTGGACCATCAACCGCGATACGGCGCTTGGCCTGAATTTCATCGGCGTCACCTACTATGACGGCCAGGGTTTCATGATCAACGCCAAGAAGCTGCCGGGCGTCAATTCGGCATTGCAGCTTTCGGGCGCCGCCGTCTGCGTGCAGAGCGGCACCACCACCGAGCTGAACCTCGCCGACTACTTCAAGGCCAACAAGATGGAGTACAATCCCGTCGTCTTCGAAAAGCTGGAAGAGGTCAACGCCGCCTATGATGCCGGCCGCTGCGACGTCTACACCACCGATCAGTCGGGCCTCTATGGCATCCGCCTGACGCTGGGAGCGCCGGCCGACCATGTCGTGCTGCCCGAGATCATCTCCAAGGAGCCGCTCGGACCGGCCGTTCGCCAGGGCGACGACCAGTGGTACCACATCGTCAAGTGGACCTATTTCGCGCTGCTGCAGGCTGAAGAGCTCGGCATCACCAAGGCCAATGTCGATGAGATGAAGAACTCGGCCAGCCCCGAGATCAAGCGCGTGCTCGGCCAGGAAGCCGATACCAAGATCGGTACCGATCTCGGCGTCTCCAATGACTGGGTGGTCAACATCGTCAAGGCAGTCGGCAATTATGGCGAAATGTTCGAGCGCAATGTCGGCTCGGGCAGCCCGCTGAAGATCGCGCGCGGCATCAACGCGCTGTGGACCAAAGGCGGCCTGCAATACGCGCCGCCGATCCGCTGATCGAAATGTGATCCGGGAGGCAGATCATCTGCCTCCCGGTTTCTCTTTCCAGGGGACGGTCGAATGGCATCGCAGGACGTACTTCGCGAGGAGCCCAGCCGCGGTTCCTTCATCAACGATCCGAAAATCCGGGGCATATTCTTCCAGGTGCTGGTCGTCGTGCTGCTGGTGGCGGGCGTCTGGTGGATTGCCCACAACGTCATCGACAACCTGACGCGGCTGCGCATCGCTTCAGGCTTCGGCTTCCTCAAGGGCCGCGCCGGCTTCGACATCAGCGAGAGCGCGATCGCCTATTCGTCGGATTCGACCTATGGCCGCGCGATTCTGGTCGGCCTCATCAACACCTTGATCGTCGCCATCGTCGGCATCATCACCGCGACAATCATCGGCTTCGTCATCGGCATCGGCCGGCTCTCGCAGAACTGGCTGATCAGGAAGATCTGCACCGTCTATGTCGAGGTCTTCCGCAACATCCCGCCGTTGCTGGTCATCTTCTTCTGGTATTCCGGCGTGCTGGCCGTGTTGCCGGCGCCGCGCGACAGCATCGGTTTGCCGTTCGGCTCCTTCCTCAACCAGCGCGGTTTCTATTTTCCACGCGCCGTGTGGGGCGACGGCTCATGGCTGATCTTCGTCGCCCTGCTCGTCGGCATCGCCATGGCGTGGTTCGTCGCGCGCAGGGCGCGGCAACGGCAGATGGCGACCGGCCAGCAATTTCCAGTGTTTTGGACGTCCACCGCGCTGATCGTCGGGCTTCCGCTGCTCGCCTATGCGCTGAGCGGCTTTCCCCTGAGCTTCGACTACCCGAAGCAGTCGACTTTCAACCTGGCCGGCGGCTTTCAGGTCCGGCCGGAGTTCCTGTCGCTTTATCTGGCGCTGTCCTGCTATACCGCCGCCTTCATCGCCGAGATCGTGCGCGCCGGCATCAGGGGTGTCAGCGCGGGCCAGACGGAAGCTGCCGGTGCGTTGGGCTTGCGGTCCGGATCGATCCTGCGGCTGGTCGTCGTGCCGCAGGCCATGCGCATCGTCATTCCGCCGCTGACCAGCCAGTATCTCAACCTGACCAAGAACTCGTCGCTGGCTATCGCCATCGGCTATCCGGACCTGACGGCGACCGCCGGGACGGTGCTGAACCAGACCGGCCAGGCCGTCGAAGGCGTGGTGATCATGATGGTGATCTATCTGGCCATCAGCCTCCTGACCTCGCTTGTGATGAACTGGTTCAACGCCAAGATGGCGCTGGTGGAGAGGTGAGGTAAGGACATGCAAGAACATGATATGTCCTGGGTGCGAACCGAAATGGTGCTGGCGCAGCCGGCGCCCGCCAGCGTCACCGGCCTCGGCGCATGGGTGCGCAAGAACCTGATCGCTTCTGCCGGCGACACCATTTTGACCATCGTCGGCATCGCCCTGGTGGCGATGATCCTGCCGCAAATCATCAATTGGGCGTTCATCAACGCCGTGTGGACGGGACCGGACCGGACCGTATGCGCCACGGTGGCGCAAGGCGGCATCCAGCCGGATGGCTGGACCGGCGCCTGCTGGGCTTTCGTCAACGCCAAATTCGGCCAGTTCATGGTCGGACGCTATCCCATCGAGGAGCGCTGGCGGCCGATTTTGGTCGCCATACTGTTCGTGGCACTGCTGGTGCCGATGCTTATCCCGAAAGTGCCGCGCAAAGGGCTGAATGCGGTTCTGCTGTTCTTCGTGCTGCCGGTCGTCTCCTTCGTCCTGCTGGTCGGCGGCATGTTCGGCCTGCCGCATGTCGAGACCTCGCTGTGGGGCGGGCTCTTGGTAACGCTCAGCCTGTCTTTCGTCGGCATTGCCGTGTCGCTGCCGCTCGGCATCGTGCTGGCGCTCGGCCGCCGCTCCAAGATGCCGATCATCAAGACGCTGTGCGTCGTCTTCATCGAGACGGTGCGCGGCATCCCGCTGATCACCGTGCTGTTCTTTGCCAGCGTCATGCTGCCACTGTTCCTGCCGGAGGGTGTCTCGTTCGACAAGTTCCTGCGCGCGCTGATCGGTGTGTCGCTGTTTGCCGCGGCCTATATGGCCGAAGTGGTGCGCGGCGGCCTGCAGGCGATTCCCAAGGGCCAGTATGAAGGTGCCGATTCGCTCGGTCTCGGCTATTGGCAGAAAATGTATTTCATCGTCATGCCGCAGGCGCTGAAACTGGTCATCCCGGGCATCGTCAACACCTTCATCGGCATGTTCAAGGACACCAGCCTGGTCATCATCATCTCGATGTTCGACCTGCTCGGCATCGTCAAACAGAATTTTTCCGATGCAAACTGGGCAACCGCGCAGACGGCGAGGTCCGGCCTGATCTTCGCGGCCTTCGTCTTCTGGCTGTTCTGCTTCGGCATGTCGCGCTATTCAATGTACACCGAACGCCGGCTCGACACCGGCCACAAACGTTAAACAAAAGAACAAGGGGACCCCCTGTCATGGCCACCGAAAATGCCGTCAGCGCCGAAGAGATCAAGGTCAACGCCGCCAAGATGCAGATTTCCACCACCGATGTCGCCATCGACATCATCGCCATGCACAAATGGTATGGCGAGTTCCATGTGCTGAAGGACATCAACCTGAAAGTGATGCGCGGCGAGCGCATCGTCATCTGCGGCCCCTCCGGCTCCGGCAAATCGACGATGATCCGCTGCATCAATCGCCTGGAGGAGCACCAGAAGGGCAAGATCATTGTCGACGGCAAGGAATTGACCAACGATCTCAAGAAGATCGACGAGGTGCGCCGCGAGGTCGGCATGGTGTTCCAGCACTTCAACCTGTTTCCGCATCTGACCATCCTGGAGAACTGCACGCTGGCGCCGATCTGGGTGCGCAAGACGCCGAAGAAGCAGGCCGAGGAAATCGCCATGCATTTCCTCAAGCGCGTCAAGATTCCGGAACAGGCCAACAAATATCCCGGCCAGCTTTCCGGCGGCCAGCAGCAGCGTGTGGCGATTGCCCGCTCGCTGTGCATGAACCCGCGCATCATGCTGTTCGATGAGCCGACCTCGGCGCTCGATCCGGAGATGATCAAGGAAGTGCTGGAGACGATGGTTGGTCTTGCCGAGGAAGGCATGACCATGCTGTGCGTCACCCACGAGATGGGCTTCGCCCGCAAGGTCGCCAACCGGGTGATCTTCATGGACCAGGGCCAGATCGTCGAGCAGAACACGCCGGCCGAGTTCTTCGACCACCCGCGCCACGAGCGCACGAAGCTGTTCCTGTCGCAGATCCTGCACTAGGCCTCGACGGCCACGAAGAGCCCGGCTGAAACACTGCCGGGCTCTTTTGCGTATGGGATAACAGGCGGGCGTTCGTGTCGCGCCGGAGCGCGTTTGCAGGGCCGCCTTTCATGAAAAGACTGGGACGTTTTCTAGGTCTTCTGTTGGTTGTCGTCGCACTCGCCGTGACGACGGGCACCTTCGTGCCACGGCCGCTGTGGCCGGCGGCCGCCGCCATGCCCGCCGCGACGCACCACATCCTGGTGCTGAACAATCCGATCCACACCGATATCGCCATCCCGGTCGATGACGCCGTGCGCCGGCGTTTCCATTTCCTGGTCGACGCGGGCATACCGGCCGACAGGCCGGAGGTCCGCTACATCGTCTTCGGCTGGGGCGGCCGCGCCTTCTACCTGGAGACGCCGACATGGTCCGAGCTGAAGGCGGTGCCGGTGATGAAGGCACTGACACTCGACGCCTCGGTCATGCATGTCGATGTCGCCGGTGACATCGTCGAACCGCGCCCTGATATCGCGGGGTTCGACATCACCGAGGATCGGTTCACGGCGTTGCTCGATTTCATCGATGCGAGTTTCCAGCGGGGACCGGAAGGCCCGATCCTCGTTCCGGACGCAGCCTATTCCAGGTTCGACGCCTTCTACGAAGCCAATGGCCATTTCAACGCACTGGTCGGCTGCAACACCTGGACGGCGGCCGCCTTGCGCATCGCCGGCCTGCGCACCGGCTGGTGGAACCCGCTGCCTGTATCGCTCGGGCTGTCGATGCGGTTGTACAATTAGCGTGAGCATTCCGCGAATTGGCGTCGCGTTCCTTCACACCCCCCTCTGTCCTGCCGGACAGAGGGGGGTGCTGTCCCACCAACCGATTGTGCTTGTACGCTCAGCGTCGAATGATCTTCTGAGCCTGCCACCCATAGAGCCAGTCCAGATCCGCCGCGAGTTTTTCCGACGAGCGCACCTTCAGGAACACATTGCGCGCAATCGCCACTGGACCCGAGGCATGCCAGGCCAGCCGGTTGACAGCGCCGCGTCGAGCGACCTGCGCGACACGCGGCCGCCGTGACTGCTCCCAGACGGCAAGCGCGGCCAGAGGTTCGGCGGGGAAGTCGGCGATGATATCGGCAAGCGTCACAGCATCCTCGATCGCCATCGCCGCACCTTGCGCCGCGAACGGGGTCATCGCATGCGCGGCATCGCCGATCAGCGCCATGTTGCCGGTCGTCCAAGGTTGTTTGCTGTCGACCGTATGGATCGGCCATGCGGTCCACGGGCCGGCCTGCTCGACCAGACGGGCAAGTTCTGCCGCGGTGCCGCGCAGGGCGCTGCTCAGGATCCCGGCGTCGGCGTTGCCGGACCAGCCCTCGGCAATGCGGTCGCCCCTGGTGAAGGCCGCGAGATTGAAGGCCGCACCCTTGCTGACGGGATAGGCCACCATATGGAAGCCGGGATGCAGGAAGGTGGTGACGCAGTCCCTGGCGCCGATGGCGGCAAAGCTCCGACCGGCGGCACTGCCGGCCGCGACCGTGGCGCGCCAGGCCAGTTCGCCGGAGAAATGGTTTCTTGGCGAGCCCTTGGCCGAATCGACAAGTGCGCGCACCGACGACCAGACGCCATCGGCCCCAACCAGGAGGAAGCCCTCGGCCTCGACGATTTTGCCACCGATCTCGGCCGTCGCGGTGATGCCATGCGGGCCGGTGTCAACGTCGCCGATGCGGGCGCCGGTGGTGAGATGGATATCCGGTATCTCGGCAGCGCGCGCGGTCAGTGCGCTCTGCAGATCGGCCCTGTGCGCGACGAGATAGGGTGCCTGCCAGCGCGTTTCGGCGGCTTGCCCCAGCGGCACGCGCGCCAGTTCGCGCAAGGTCGCGGCATCCTTCAACACCACGGCCTCCGGCCGCACCGCCGCCGGCAGCAGCCGGTCGAGTACGCCAAGCTGGCGAAGGATGCGTGTCGCGTTGGGAGAAAGCTGAATGCCGGCGCCTGCCGCTTCCAGGCGCTGCGCCTGTTCGAACACCCGTACCGAGTAGCCGCGTTCGGCGAAAGCCAGCGCTGCGGTCAATCCGGCGACACCCGCCCCGGCGATAACAATTTGCCGGGAGCGCGTGTCGTTCATCGGGCTGGTCGCGAAAGACTCAGGCGGCCTGATCGATGTAGATGCAGCCGGCCGGCAGCGTTTCGGTTGCCTTCAGCTTCGGCGAATAGCGGTAGAGCGTCGAGCAATAGGGACAGACTTTTTCGTTGTCGTCGCCCATGTCCAGAAACACATGCGGGTGGTCGAAAGGCGGATTGGCGCCCGTGCACATGAATTCCTTCACGCCGATGTCGATTGCCTGATAGCCCGCATCGTTCTGAAAATGGGGAATGGAACCGCCTGCCATCGTCGTCTCCTTAACGCAGTCTCGTCTGCATCTGGATCATATTAGGCCTCTTTGCAAGTTCGATGAAATCAAACTGTCGCAAAAGCCTGTCAGAGGATAAGTTAAGCCGGTTAACGCATGGCCCCGAAGACCGACACCGGTTTTCGGCAAGGACCATGCGTCGCCTTGGAGTGGTAGAGCGTCCTTTGCGCGTCCTGAATGACGCGCGGCGCTTTAGCTGGCTGACGGTGTGGAAGAGCGGGAATCATGAACGAACTGAAGCCGGTGCAGAACGAATTCGTGGATGTCGAGGTGGCTCGCCCGGAGGGCGGCAATCCGGACCGGTTTGTCAACCGCGAGTTTTCCTGGCTGCAGTTCAACCGGCGCGTTCTCGAGGAATCGCTGAACCTCAATCATCCGCTGCTGGAGCGCGTCCGCTTCCTGTCGATCTCGGCGGCCAATCTCGACGAGTTCTTCATGGTGCGCGTCGCCGGCCTCGCCGGCCAGGTGCGCGAGGGCATCACGCTGAAGAGCCCTGACGGCCGCACCCCCGAACAGCAGCTCGAACAGCTGCTGCGTGAGGTCGAGCGGCTGCAGGAAGACCAGCAGAAGAGCCTTTCGGCGCTCACCGTGCTGCTCAACAAGGAAGGCATCGAGAGCATCACCCGCGATGCGCTGACCAAGGACGAGAAAATCTGGCTGGAAGACCATTTCCAGGGGCAGGTGTTCCCGGTGCTGACCCCGCTGTCGATCGACCCGGCGCATCCGTTCCCGTTCATTCCCAATCTCGGCTTCTCGATGGCGCTGCAACTGCGCCATCGCAAGAACGGCGAAGAGATGAGCGCGCTGCTGCGCCTGCCGGTAGCGCTGAAGCGCTTCATCCGTCTGCCGGACCGCAAGCATCACGTCCGCTTCATCCCGCTGGAAGAGGCGGTCGGCCTCTACATCGGCAAGCTCTTCCCCGGCTATGAGGTCAAGGGCTCCGGCACGTTCCGCATCATCCGCGACAGCGATATCGAGGTCGAGGAGGAGTCCGAGGATTTGGTTCGCCTGTTCGAAACGGCGCTGAAGCGGCGGCGGCGGGGTTCGGTGATCCGCATCGAATTCGACAGGCTGATGCCTGATGAATTGCGCGACTTCGTCGCCGGCGAGCTTGGCGTGTCGTCCAGCCGCATCAGCGTCTTGACCGGTCCGTTGGCGCTCAGCCAGATTTCCGAGATCGTCGCCGTTCCCCGCGACGACCTGAAATTCACGCCCTACAATCCGCGTTTTCCCGAGCGCATCCGCGAGCATGGCGGCGATTGTTTCGCGGCCATCCGCGAGAAGGACATCGTCGTCCATCACCCCTACGAATCGTTTGACGTCGTGGTGCAGTTCCTGCGCCAGGCGATGGCCGATCCGGAAGTGGTGGCGATCAAGCAGACGCTTTACCGCACCTCCAACGACAGCCCGATCGTGCGTGCGCTGGTCGACGCGGCCGAAGCCGGCAAGTCGGTCACCGCACTGGTCGAGCTCAAGGCGCGCTTCGACGAGGAAGCCAACATTCGCTGGGCGCGCGACCTGGAGCGCGCCGGCGTGCAGGTCGTGTTCGGCTTTCTCGAGCTGAAAACCCATTCGAAAATGTCGCTGGTGGTGCGGCGCGAGGACGGCAAGCTGCGCAACTACGTGCACCTCGGCACCGGCAACTACCATCCGGTAACGGCGCGCATCTACACCGACCTGTCCTTCTTCACCACCGATCCGACGATCGCCCGCGATGTCGCCCAGCTGTTCAATTTCATCACCGGCTATGCCGAGCCGACGGACGAAATGCGGTTGGCGATCTCGCCGTTCACGCTGAGAAGCCGCATCCTGAAGCACATTGCCGACGAGATTGCCTACGCGGTGCAGGGGAAACCGGCGCGCATCTGGATGAAGATGAACGCGCTCGTCGATCCGATCATTATCGACGCGCTCTACGATGCCAGCCGCGCCGGCGTCGAGGTCGACCTGGTCGTGCGCGGCATCTGCTGCCTGAGGCCGCAGGTTCCGGGCCTGTCGGAAAACATCCGCGTAAAATCGATCGTCGGCCGTTTTCTCGAGCACAGCCGCATCTATTGCTTCGGCAACGGTCATGGCCTGCCATCGGACGAGGCGATCGTCTACATCTCCTCGGCCGATCTGATGCCGCGCAATCTCGACCGCCGCGTCGAAACCATGGTGCCGATCACCAATCCAACTGTGCATGAACAGATCCTTGGCCAGATCATGCTGGGCAACATCATGGACAATCAGCAAAGTTTCGACGTATTGGCTGATGGAACCTCCCGGCGCGTCGTGCTGGAGGAGGGCGAGGAACCGTTCAACGCGCAGGAATATTTCATGACCAATCCGAGCCTGTCGGGACGGGGTGACGCGCTGAAGTCGCATGCGCCCAAGCGCATCGCGCAGTTCAAGCGCCGCAAGAAGAACGCAGCAGCGTCCGGCTGATGCTGTCTGATTCCCAGGGCCGGCTGCAGGACCGCCGACCGCTGTCCATCATCGACATCGGATCGAACTCGATCCGCCTCGTCGTCTATGAGGGGCTGGCGCGTTCGCCGACCATGCTGTTCAACGAAAAGATGCTGGCTGGTCTGGGCCGGGGCATCGTTTCGACCGGCAAGCTCGATCCCGAGGCGGTGACGCGCTCGATGGAAGAGTTCCGCCGCTTTCGCGCGCTTTCCGACCAGGCCGGCGCCGAGCATATGTATGTGCTGGCCACCGCCGCGGCCCGCGAGGCGGTCAACGGCCCCGATTTCATCCACCGCGCCGAGGATGTGCTGAAGACCGAGATCCGTGTCATCAGCGGCCGTCAGGAAGCCTATTATTCCGCGCTCGGCGTCATTTCCGGCTTCCACCCGGCCAATGGCATCGCCGGCGACCTGGGCGGCGGCAGCCTCGAGCTGGTCGACGTCAGCGGCGAAGCGATCGGTGACGGCATCACGCTGCCGCTGGGCGGCCTGCGCCTGCAGGACATGGCGAAGAACTCGCTGGTTCAGGCGGCGAAGATCGCGCGTGACGAACTGGCGAAGGCCAAGCTGTTGAAAGGCGGGCAGGGCAGGCCCTTCTACGCCGTCGGCGGCACTTGGCGAAATCTTGCCCGGCTGCACATGGAAATGACCAACTATCCGCTTGGCGTCATGCACCATTACGAGATATCGGCCGAAAGCGCGGCGAATTTCCTCAAGCAGGTGGCCAAGGCCGAGATCGAGAAGGTCAAGGGCATCGAAGGCGTTTCCAAGAACCGCCGTTCGCTGCTGCCTTATGGCGCCGTCGTGCTGCAGGAGATCATGGCGGCGATGCAGCCGTCGAAGATCATCGTTTCGGCACTGGGTGTACGCGAAGGCTTTCTCTATTCGCTGCTCGACGCTGCCGAGCAGAAGTCCGATCCGTTGATTTCGGCCTCTGAGGAACTCGCCCGACTGCGCTCACGCTCCGTCGCCCATGCGCATGAGCTCGTCGACTGGACCGCCAAAACCTTTGCCGCCTTCGGCATCGACGAGACCGAGGACGAGGCGCGCTACCGCCACGCGGCCGCATTGCTGGCCGACATCGGTTGGCGCGCGCACCCCGAATATCGCGGCAAGCAATCGCTCAACATCATTGCGCACGCTTCCTTCTTCGGCGTCGACCATCCCGGCCGTGCTTTCCTGGCCATGGCCAACGCCTATCGTCACGACGGCATCTTCAACGAAGCCATCGCCCCCGAGATCAAGGCGCTGGCGCCGCCGCGTTATCTGGAGCGCGCCCGCGTGCTCGCCGCGATGATGCGCGTCGTCTACCTGCTGACGGCGTCGATGCCCGGCATCATGCCCAGGCTGAAATGGGAACAGCGCGCCAACGGCGTGCTGGCGCTGGTCTTGCCGGCATCGCTGGCCGATCTCTATGGCGAGCGGCCGGCCGGGCGCCTGGCGCAACTGGCCAGGATCACCAACCGCCGGCTGGTGCTGGCCGTCGAAGGTGGGCCCAGTGGGTCGGTGAAGTAGGCGCTGCCTATAGCAGACCGTGTCCTATCTGACTTTAAGCGGGATATTAGACCTGCCCGGTTGTGCTCACTCGTCGGCGGCTTCGCGTTTGTGGACCGGCTTCCCCCAATCCGTCGCTGCTTCGCAGCGCCACCTTTCCCCCCTCCGGAGGGAAAGGAAGGGAGCCTCGTTGGAAGAGCGTTGGCGGCAACAGGCTCGCGCCCTTCCTCTACCCCGTCGATCGGGGGAGAGGTGGCTCGGCGAAGCCGAGACGGAGTGGGGGTCGACCTGAGCGCAACTACGCAAAGATATTAAACCGCATTGCGCTTATCCGCCGACCAGGCTCCCGCGCCAGCCATCGCCAGCGCAACGAACCCGCCTGCTATCGCAATGTCCTTCATCAGCATCTGCTGGTGCAGGAAGGCGAGCATCGCGTCGCCGCCGCCCTGGCCGTAATGGCCGATGAAACCGGCGGCAATGCAGAAGGCGGCGAGCAGCAGCGCTGCGATCCGGGTCTGGAAACCGACCAGGATGAGCAGCCCGGCGATCAGTTCGAACAGTCCCGTGCCCCAGGCGGCAAGCGTCGGCAGCGGCAGGCCGAGGCCGGCGAAATAGCCTGTCGTGCCGGCAATATCGCTCAATGCCTGGAAACCGGAGGGCACGAACAGGGCGGCGAGCAGCAGCCGGGAGAGCAGGAGCAGCGCGTTGCGGGGCATGTTCACCTCCGTTATCGGCCGCCGGCCGGCCTCGTCCGATGCCCCGATCCTAGAGCAATTCCAGGAAAAGTGTGAAACGGTTTTCCGCCCGGAATTATGTCAAATCAAAGAGTTAGAGCGGTTGGCCGTTTCCGTGAAACGGTGAACTGCTCTAGCAGAAAACTCCGGCCGACAGATCGGCGGGCATGTACCAACAACGAAAAAGCGGCGCGGAAAATTCCGCGCCGCTCTTTCGTTCGGCTATTGCCAGTTTTTGGCTCAGCCGCGCTTGGCGTCGATCGAATAGGCACCGGCGCCCGAGGAAGCCAGCACGAGGAAGCCGCCAGCGATGGCGAGGTTCTTGAGAAACTGGATCATCTGCATCTGGTCAGCCCAACCGGTGTGGGCGACCAAGCCAGTAGCGACCGTGAAGATCGCCAGCACCCAGGCGACAATCCGGGTCTTGAAGCCGACGAGGATGGCGAGGCCGCCGAGAAGCTCGATCAGGCCGACGACAATGGCCGTTACGGTCGGCAAGGGCAGGCCGAGGCTGCCGAAATAGCCGGCCGTGCCGGTGATGGCGGTCAGCTTGCCGAAACCTGAAAGCAGGAAGATGACCGCAAGCAGGACGCGGCCGATGAGGATGGTGGTCGAGGCATTGGATGCGCCGGAACCGGCGACTGAAGTGTTGATGGACATGGTGGCTCTCCGGGATGGGTTGATACCGGGGAGATAGAGCAAGCCGACTGTTCACCAAAGCCACCAGACTGGCGACACATTGTTCACAGTACTTACGTTTCCGTGATCGGGCGGCCCGCGCAAAATTCGCTTCGGGTCAGGTCGTGACGGGAGTAAATTCTCCCATCACGAACACTGGGCTTCTGGCTGATGCAATTCCGGACGGAAAACCGCAAGACATTTTTCCTGGAATTGCTTACCCCGGATGCGTCATGTCCTCCGGCCGCACCAGCCGGTCGTAATCGGCCTCGCTGACCAGTCCGGTGGCGAGCGCTTCCTCGCGCAGCGTGGTGCCCTTCTTGTGCGCGGTCTTGGCGATCTTGGCGGCATTGTCGTAGCCGATGGTCGGCGCCAGCGCCGTCACCAGCATCAGCGAGCGGTCGAGTGCCGCCTTGATGTTGTCTTCGCGCGCCTCGATGCCGACCACGCAATTGTCGGTGAAGGAGACCGAGGCGTCGGCGAGCAACTGCACCGACTGCAGGAAGTTGTAGGCCATCAGCGGGTTGTAGACGTTGAGCTCGAAATGGCCTTGGCTGCCGGCGAAGGTGAGCGCCGCATTGTTGCCGAACACCTGCACGCAGACCTGCGTCAGCGCCTCGCACTGGGTCGGGTTGACCTTGCCCGGCATGATCGACGAGCCCGGCTCGTTTTCCGGCAGCGACAGCTCGCCGAGGCCCGAACGCGGGCCGGAACCGAGGAAACGGATGTCGTTGGCGATCTTGAACAGCGCGGCGGCCGCCGCATTGATGGCGCCGTGCGAAAACACCATGGAATCATGGGCCGCCAGCGCCTCGAACTTGTTCGGCGCGGTGACGAAGGCAATGCCGGTGATGGTGGCGATGCGATCCGCCACCCTTTCGGCGAAGCCGACCGGCGCGTTGAGGCCGGTGCCGACGGCGGTGCCGCCCTGCGCCAGTTCCTGCAGGCCGGGCAACGTCAGCTCGATGCGCTTGATCGACGAGGCGACCTGCGCGGCATAGCCCGAAAATTCCTGGCCAAGCGTGAGGGGGGTGGCGTCCTGCGTGTGCGTGCGGCCGATCTTGATGATGTGATTGAACTCTCTGCTCTTGGCGGCGAGCGCCTTGTGCAGGTGTTTCAGCGCCGGCAAGAGGTCGTGCACGATGCGCTCGGCGCAGGCGATGTGCATGGCCGTCGGGTAGGTATCGTTCGACGACTGGCTCATATTGACGTGGTCGTTGGGATGGACCGGCTTCTTGGAGCCCATGACGCCACCCATCATCTCGATCGCCCGGTTGGAGATCACCTCGTTGGCGTTCATGTTGGACTGCGTGCCCGAGCCGGTCTGCCAGACCACCAGCGGGAAATGGTCGTTGAGCTTGCCGTCGATGACCTCTTGTGCCGCCTCGACAATCGTCTTGCCGATCGCCGGGTCGAGCCGCTGAAGGTCCATATTGGCTTCGGCCGCGGCCCGCTTGACGATGCCCAGCGCGCGCACGATCGATGCCGGCTGCTTTTCCCAGCCGATCTTGAAATTGCCAAGGGAACGCTGCGCCTGCGCGCCCCAATAGCGGTCGGCGGCGACTTCGATCGGGCCGAACGTGTCGGTTTCGGTTCTGGTCTTTGCAGCGGTCACGGGTCTCTCCTTGTCGAAGTCGGCAACGGCGTATCGCGTTGCACAAACGGCTTCAAGCGGAGATTGCGGGCGGCGAGGATGCGAATCGGTTGAAGGTGCGGCGCTTCTCGCCTTCTCCCCTTGTGGGAGAAGGTGGATCGGCGCGCAGCGCCGAGACGGTTGAGGGGTGGGTGACGGAGTGCCGTCGGCGCCAAGCTGGAACACCCCTCATCCGACCTCTTCGCGGCCACCTTCTCCCACAAGGGGCCTGTTGCAAAATTGTGTGGATGTGATTCCCTGTTTTTGAAACGGGGATCTTGCGATGACGACGAAGCCGAGCGGTCAGTTCAGTTTTGTGGAGGCTCTGCTGCCGCAGGGTCTTGGTCGGAGCGGTCGCCTGGACCGGTTGTCGTTGCTGGTGAAGTGGTATCGCTTCGA
>NZ_RZRV01000038.1:0-64603 GCF_004023085.1 Mesorhizobium sp. M7A.F.Ca.US.010.02.1.1
GGCCTCGGTCGGCGCGCCGACCTTGATGACGGCGACGCCGCCTGCAAGCTTGGCCAGCCGCTCCTGCAGCTTTTCGCGATCGTAGTCGCTCGTCGTATTGTCGACCTCGCGCCGGATCTGTTCCACGCGACTCTTGATTGTCTTAGCCTCACCTGCGCCGCCAATGATAGTCGTATTGTCCTTGTCGACGACTATTCGCTTTGCACGACCCAACTGCTCCGTCGTGACATTTTCCAGTTTGAGGCCGAGATCTTCGGAGATGACCTGCCCTCCTGTCAGGATGGCGATGTCCTGCAACATGGCTTTGCGGCGATCGCCGAAGCCGGGCGCCTTGACGGCGCAGTTTTTGAACGTGCCGCGGATCTGGTTGACGATGAAAGTCGCAAGGGCCTCGCCTTCGACTTCCTCGGCTATCACGAGCAATGGCGAACCGGACTTCGCCACGGCTTCAAGCAGCTTGATGAGATCGTTCAGCGAAGCGATCTTCTTCTCCACGATCAGCACGAGCGCGTCTTCCAGGACCGCCTCCATCTTCTCGGGATCGGTCACGAAATAAGGTGACAGGAATCCACGATCGAACTGCATGCCCTCGACAACCTCCAGAACCGTCTCCGTTGTCTTCGCTTCCTCGACCGTGATGACGCCTTCGCCGCCGACCTTCTCCATTGCCTCGCCGACGAGTTCGCCGATGAGCGGGTCGTTGTGCGCGGAGATCGTCGCCACCTGCTCCTTCTCGCGCCGGGTCGAGACTGGCCGAGATATCTGCTTGAGCGTCTCGATCGCGCGTTTGGTGGCGCGATCAAGGCCCCGCTTGATGTCGATCGCGCTGGCGCCGGCAACAACGTTGCGCACTCCATCGGCGAACATCGCATGAGCCAGAATGGTAGACGTGCTGGTGCCGTCACCAACCATGTCCCCGGTTTTCTCGGCTGCTTGCCTGAGCATTCTCGCGCCAAGGTTCTCCTCGGGATCCTTCAGGTCGAATTCCTTGGCGATGGTCACCCCGTCGTTGCAGATGATGGGAGCGCCCCATTTCTTTTCGATGAGGACCGACTTCGAGCGCGGCCCGAGCGTCACGCGCACGGCGTCTGCGAGTTGAGTTGCGCCGCGAAGAATCTTTTCGCGGGCTGCGGAACGAAACAATACCTGTTTGTGGGCCATGACCGCCTCCGATTTCTATGGGTATTGCCTAACAGGCGTGAGTTCGGCCGGCTTTGATACGCATCAATCACGTTTCAGAGCCACATTGACCAGGATGAATTGATGGCTTTCCCGCTTTCAGTTAGATGGACGGCAAGCCAATTGGGGTACTTCCATGCAGACGAATCAAACGCCTCGATACGACGCCAGCGTCAACACGACCGGCTGCTGGGTAGTGGGTCAGTTTGAAATCTGACCCTGCTTTTTATACGAGCCGCGCACTTTTGGCTGCTCGGCTTCTTTCGCTTCAATCAGCCCTAGATGTCGCCAATCTCCCAAAGCTTGCCTGTCACGCCAGCGGCCATCGCCGGGGCCATGCGCAGCGTCGCGTGGATGCGAACAAATTGTAGTACATGAAAAATGCAGAGCCACGGCATTGGCGTGAGCCTCTACCTTCTTGGAAAAGCCGTTGGTCAGGCGAGTAAATCGGCGCATATGCATCCGCATGGTCAGGTTCTGGCGCTCGGCAAATGACGTGCTGACATGCTTGATGTCTGGGTTGCCTTCGATACGTTCTTTCCGCGCACCAGTGCATTCCGCAGGGCTGTAACGGCCCTTGGCGCTGTCCGGCGAAGCGCCATAGAGCTTGATCAGCATGACGTAGTCGACATCGCCGCCGAACGATAAGCTCTGTGGCCATCGCTGGAAAGTTGGACGCGATTGGCGAGGCGGCGCGAAAGGTCGTCCATGAAGCGCATTGCGTATTCGCTATCGCGCCCGCCGACCAGCCAAGACATAACAAGCTTAGTGTCGGCATCGATAGCCGTCCATGTCCATGTGTCGCCAGCGCCTTCCGGGGCAGCCTTGGCCATCTTGACGTTTTCTGCTTGGCATAGGTGAACGCCCAGATTTCATCGACCTGAATGCTTGCTGGACAGGTTGCGAAGGGCTTCCTCCTGATAGGCGGCACATACCGCGCCAGCGTCCGAAAGGAGCTTCGCAATTGTGTTCTTGCTCATGCCCATAACGCGCGTGGTCGCGCGCATCGAGACCTTCTCAGAGCATGTGCAGGATTTGCGAGCGGGTCTTGGTGTCGAGCTTGTTCATGCCGTAGTTGGAGTTCGGCCTGTCGCGCGACAGTCAGTCAGCGTCGATTGACGGCTTGTCAGATTTCAAACTGAACCACTACCGGCTGCTGCCCCAAATTCAATCCCGCAGGTTGGGACAGGCAGGAACTGCACTTCAAGGACAAGCGGTTTGTCAAAGCCAGAACCCACAGTGTCATGCACATCCCAATGAACATGGGCAGCGTGTTCGCGCGCGTTAACGAGCACATGGACGACGCCGGCGCCTCCGACCCCGATCAGTTCATCGTTCTCAGCAAGGATGTTTCGCCCTGGAGAAGCGAGCATCTTTTCTCTGTGACCAGGCCGGTTCCAGGCGAGGAGACGACCACGCTGTCGGGGCGACTTCCTGACGAAGGTGTTCCAAGGCCCATACAGCCAGGCAAGGAACTGGCACGAGGAAATGCAGCGGATCGCGCTCGCTCGACATAGGGAGCCGCGCGATGTGTATTTCTTCTACACGACATGCCCCAAATGCGCGAAAGTCTACGGCAAGAATTATGTCATCGGTGTCGTGGCAGTAGCCTAACGTTCAGCAGGCTCGAGGGGTGCGGGCAGGGCGCTGGTCTCGAACCATGTGCCGCGTTCTCCTTTGACAATGTTAACGGCGTCATCAAGCTTGCCGATTGCTGCAGGCTTGCCTGTCGCTTCAGTGAACTCGATTGCGGCGGCGACCTTCGGTCCCATGGAGCCGGCCGGAAAATTCTGCCCCGATAGCTCCTTGGGGCTCACGCGCCGGAGCGCCCGAGCAGTCGCCGTTCCGTAGTCGACATAGACGGCGTCGACATCAGTCAACAGGAGCAGCATGTCGGCTTGCAACTGGCGGGCAAGCAGCGCGCTTGCAAGGTCCTTGTCGATAACGGCTTCCACGCCGCAAAGACTGCCATCGTCGCGGGCTATCACGGGAACTCCGCCACCGCCGGTGCAGATGACGATCACAGCACGTTCGACCAGGAAAGAGATCACGGAAGCTTCCAGGATCGCCAGTGGCTTGGGCGAGGGCACGACGCGGCGCCATTTGTCGCCGTCGGGCGCGATCTGCCAGCCGCGTTCATTAGCAAGGCTGCGTGCGGTTGCCTCGTCGTAGACCGGGCCAATCGGTTTCGTTGGGTGAGCGAAAGCCGGATCTTGTGGATCCACCTTCACCTGTGTCAGCAGGGTCGCAAAAAGCCTATCCTTGAGAAGGTTGCCGAGTTCCTGCTCAATGACGTAGCCGATCATCCCTGCGCTCTCGGCGCCAAGCACGTCGAGTGGAAAAGTGCGGCCATCCGAGGTTGCCGCTGCCTGCAGGGCCAGAAGTCCCACCTGCGGACCATTGCCGTGTGTGACCACAATGGAGTGCCCTTCGTCGACGAGTTTGGCCAGCACTGACGCAGCGCGCACGATGTTGGCGCGCTGGTTCCCGGCCGTCATCGGTTCTCCACGGCGCAAGAGTGCGTTTCCGCCGAGCGCAACGACGACAAGCATCTCAGTTGCCGATCGTGGCGACGAGCAGGGCCTTGATCGTGTGCATTCGGTTTTCGGCCTGATCGAAGACGATCGAATTAGCCGACTCGAACACCTCGTCGGTGACCTCCATGCAGTCAATGCCGTACTCCTTCGCGATGAAGGCGCCAATCTCGGTATCGGTATCGTGGAACGCCGGCAGGCAATGCATGAATTTGACGTGAGGGTTGCCTGCGGCAGCCATCACTTCGCTCGTGACCCGGTAGGGCGTCAAAAGCCGGATACGTTCGGTCCAGCCCGATTTATCCTCGCCCATCGACATCCATACGTCGGTGTAAATAAAATCAGCATCCTGGACGCAGCCCGTCACATCCTCGTCGAGGCGGAAGCGGCCGCCGCTGCGCTGCGCCAGGTCGCGAACATGGGCGCAGAACTCCTCGTCCGGCCAGAGCTCTCTCGGTGAAGCGATGCGCATGTCTATGCCGACCTTGGCTGCTCCAAGTGCCAGCGACAGCGCGACATTGTCGCGGCCCTCACCGACGAAGGCGACGGTCATGTCCGACAGATGCTTATGCGTGAATTCACGCATGGTCATGAGGTCGGCGAGGATCTGTGTGGGATGCGCCTCGTCGGTGAGGCCGTTGTAGACCGGCACGCCGGCATGCGTGGCAAGCAGTTCGGCCTGGTGCTGGCCAAAGCCGCGATACTCGATCGCGTCATACATGCGGCCGAGGACGCGCGCCGTATCCTTCATGGATTCCTTGTGGCCGATATGGCTGCCGGTGGGGCCAAAGTAGGTGACGTGGGCGCCCTGGTCGTAGGCCGCCACCTCGAAACCCGTGCGTGTGCGCGTCGAATCCTTCTCGAAGATCAGCGCGATGTTCTTTCTGGCAAGGCGCGGGATCTCGTGTCCGGCGAGCTTTGCCGCTTTGAGGTCGGCCGCCAGCTTGAGAAGAAAGCGGATCTCGTCGGCGGTGAGATCGTCCAGGGTCAGGACGGAGCGGCCGTGAAGATTGATCGACATGGAACGTTCCTTTCGGGTCAGATCGGGTCGCGTGCAATCGGACAGGTCATGCAGTGCCCGCCGCCGCGGCCGCGGCTGAGTTCGGCGCCTTCGACCGTGATCACTTCAATTCCGGCGCGGCGCAGGAGCGTGTTGGTGTAGACGTTGCGGTCGTAGCCGATAACCACGCCGGGCTCGACCGCAATGACATTGTTGCCATCGTCCCATTGCTCGCGCTCGGCCTCGTAACGGTCGCCACCGGTGGCGATGATGCGCAACGATTTCAGCCCAAGGGCTTCCGCAACCACGGCCGTGAACGGGTTTTTCTCATCGGTGACCTCAACCGCCGCCTCGCCATCGCCCGGCCGCAGCGAGAACGTGCGCAACCGGTCCACCACTGGCGGATACATGGTCACCAGGTCGCGATCGCAGAAGGTGAAGACGGTATCAAGATGCATGAAACTGCGGTCCCGCGGCATCAGGGCAGCGATCACGCGCGTGGCTTCGCCGGCTGCGAACAGGCTGCGCGCGAGGTCGCCCACGGCTTGCGGTGTGGTGCGCTCTCCCATGCCGACGAGGACCGTTCCTCCGCCGATCGGCATGACATCACCGCCTTCGAGGCTGGTGCCTGTTCCCAAGTCCGGCGAAACAAAGGGGACGCCGCTGTCGCGGAAGCGAGGGTGGAAGCGGTAGACGGCTTCGACGTTGGCCGCTTCCGGGCGCCGCGCGGGCCAGTACATGGAATTGACGGAGACCGAACCGTAGATCCAGCATGAGCTGTCGCGGGTGAAAAGCTGGTTCGGCAGCGGCGGCAGGACGAAATCCTGGGGGGCGAGCGTTCTTCCCGTCAGACCTTTGGGCTCGAAAGGAAGCTCCGCCCGGGCAATGCCGCCGACAAGATAAGACGCTAGCTGTTCGGACGGCATTTCCTTGAGCCACCCGCGCAACTCGTCGACCATGTCCAGCCCGACGACGCCGGGATGAACCCGGCGGTCGAGGAGCCAGTCGCGGGCCTTGACCAGGCTCATTGTCTCACAAAGAAGTTCGCCAAAGGAATGCACAACGACGCCGCGTTCGCGCAACGCATCGACGAAGACGTCGTGCTCCTGGCGGGCCCGCTTGACCCACAGCACGTCGTCGAAGAGCAGCGCCTTGCAGTTTTCCGGTGTCAGCCTGCGCAGGCTGAGATCCGGGCGATGGACCATCACCTCGCGCAGCCGACCGACTTCGGAGTGGACACCCAGGCTTGTCATCGCTGTCAATCCTCTCACAGCGCGCTGACGGCGCCGGTCCACATCTCGTAAACGGCGAGGATGGCGACAGCGATGAGGGTTCCGGCGAGTGCCGCTTCGGCAGGATGGAAGACGCGCTGATTGGTTTCGCGGCGCGCCCAGACGTAGAAGATGATGCCGGGCGCATAGAGGATCGCGCACATGAACAGGTATGCAGGCCCCGCCGCATAGACGAGCCACAGCCCGTAGACCGTTGCCAGCAACCCGGCAAAAAGCGGACCGGCGCGCTGTTCGCCGGTCGCGAAGCTCTCTCCGGTCAAGGCGAGCTTGGCCGCGTAAGCTCCGGAAAAGATGTAAGGAACCAGGATTGCGGCCGACGCGATGTAGAACAGTGCCTGGTAGGTGCTTTGGGCGAAAAGTGTGATCACCAGGAACGCCTGGACGAGCAGGTTGGTGATCAAGAGCGAGGTCGAGGGCACGCCGCGCTCGCTTTCTCGGCCGAAGAATTTCGGCATCGTCCCATCCTTGGCGGCGACGTGCGGAATTTCAGCCGCAAGCAGCGTCCAGCTCAGGAAAGCGCCGATCACCGACACGACAAGCGCGATGTTGATGAGGATAGCACCCCAGGGGCCGACAACCGCCTCCAACACGCCCGCCATGGAGGGGTTCTTCAGCGCCGCGAGTTCTGGCTGGCTGAGGATGCCGAGCGATAGCAGAGACACCAGGGCGTAAAGTGCAAGGCAGGTGAAGAAGCCGAGAACGGTCGCCATGGCGATGTCCTTGCGGCGCTCGGCACGACTGGAAAAGACGCTGGCGCCTTCGATGCCTATGAACACCCACAGGGTCACCAGCATCGTGCTTTTCACCTGAGCGGCGATCGAGCCGAGACTGGCGTTGCCCAGACCGCTGAAGTCGAGCGACCAGACTTGCAATTTGAAGGCGACGGCAACAACCCCGACGAACAAGACAATGGGAGCGATCTTCGCCACCGTTACAATGAGGTTGATGATCGCCGCCTGACGGATGCCGGCGAGAACCAGGACGTGGATCAACCACAACAGGATCGATGCGCCGAGCACCGCCTGCCAGGTGTTTCCATCGCCGAAGGCGGGAAAGAAATAGGACAGGGCGCTGAACACGATTACCGCGTAGGAGACGTTGCCGACCCAGGCGCTGATCCAGTAGCCCCAGGCGCTGTTGAAGCCAATGAAGGGGCCGAAGCCGGCCTTGGCATAGGCATAGGGTCCGGCATCGAGTTCGGGCTTGCGGGTTGCAAGCGATTGATAGACGAAGACCAGCGCCAGCATGCCGACCGCGGTGATCGCCCAGCCAATCAGGATGGCGAGAGGGCCAGCACCAGCCGCCATATTCTGCGGCAGGCTGAATACGCCTGAGCCGACCATCGAACCAATGACCAGTGCGGTCAGGGAACCAAGTCGAAGCTTTGTTGGCGTCGCGGTCGCGACTTTCCGAACAGGAATGTTGAAGTCAGCCGTAGTCATGGTGCTCTCCCAGATCTGAGACTCTGATGCGAGGCAATGAACAGGAAGACAGAGCTGCCAGCTTTGATGCCGGTCAAATAAAAGTTTGATTTCCGAACGTGAAGTTGAGGGTCACTCGTCTCCCTCGACCAGAGATGGTTTGATCCTCATCAACGTCAACACGAGCTCGCCCCTTCATAGTCAGACCGTTCAACTGAGCGAGCGCGGTCCGCTCCCAAGAGAGGTGCAATCATGAACAACAATATTTTGAGGCAGGACATCATCGATGAACTGGAGTTCCAGCCAAGCATCGACGCGGCCAATATCGGCGTCGCGGTCGACAACAGCGTGGTCACTCTGACCGGCCATGTATCGACCTATGCGCAGAAGGCAACCACCGAAGATGCGGTACGCCGCGTCAAGGGAGTGAAAGGTATCGCGCAGGAAATCGAAGTGCGGCCTGTCGGCAGCAATCTGACAGCCGACGATGAGATCGCCAAGCGCGCTCTGCACTCGATCAGCTGGAATACCGTCGTTCCGGACGGAGCGGTGCAGGTGAGGGTGCAAGATGGCTGGGTGACGCTCACCGGCAAGGTGGAGTGGCAGTACCAGCGATCCGCAGCGTTTGCGGCCATTCGATACCTGGCCGGCGTGCTCGGCGTACACAACAACATCGAGGTGATGCCGCACGCAACGGCGTCCGATGTTAAAAAACGCATCGAAGACGCCTTGAAGCGTAGTGCCGAAGTCGAGTCGAAAGCGATAGAAGTCAACGTGTCCGACGGCAAGGTCACGCTGAAGGGCAAGGTCAACAGCTGGGCCGAACGCCGCACAACAGAACGCGCCGCCTGGGCTGTGCCCGGAGTGCGTATGGTCGAAGACCACATCACAATCGCTTGATGCATCGGAACGTCAAAGGGAAGCGGATCGAGATTCGTTTCCCTTGTTCCTTGCGGAGAAGGCAGGAGTGGTCATGAGAGCAATGGTGCTCGAAAGCATCGGCATGCCCTTGAAGCTGGTCGACGGGCCCGATCCGATGCCCGGGCCAGGCGAGATCAGGCTGAGGGTTGAGGCGTGCGCCGTCTGTAGGACCGATCTGCACGTCATTGATGGTGATCTTCGTCATCCAAAACTGCCGCTCATCCCCGGTCACGAAATCGTCGGCATCATCGATTCTGTCGGCACGGGCGTTGCGCGCTCCAGGATCGGGCGCAGAGTTGGCGTGCCTTGGCTTGGGCACACTTGCGGGCATTGTCCCTATTGCCTCGCACAGAATGAAAATCTTTGCGATCAGCCAGATTTCACCGGCTATACACGCGACGGCGGCTTCGCCACTCATGTCATTGCCGACGCGCAATTCGCCTTCGATCTGGACCCGGATGTCGACGCCGTATCACTGGCGCCGTTGCTTTGCGCTGGCCTGATCGGCTGGCGGTGCCTGAAAAAGGCCGGCGACGGCAAGCGGCTCGGGATCTACGGCTTCGGCGCCGCTGCGCACATCATCGCCCAGATCGCACTGTGGCAAGGTCGCGAGGTTTTCGCGTTCACCCGGTCGGGCGATAGGCAAGCGCAGGAATTCGCCCGCTCGCTCGGTGTGTCTTGGGCCGGCGGTTCGGTTGAATCTGCGCCCAGGCAGCTCGATGCTGCGATCATCTTCGCCCCTTTTGGTGACCTGGTGCCGATCGCGCTTGGCGCTGTCCATAAGGGTGGCCGGGTGGTTTGCGGCGGCATCCACATGAGTGACATCCCGGCGATGGCCTACGAATTGCTCTGGGAAGAGCGTGAACTAATATCGGTAGCAAACCTGACGCGCCACGACGCGGAAGAGTTCTTTCCCGTTGCGAAGAGTGCGCGGGTTCGCACGCATACCAAAGCCTATCCGCTGGACCAGGCCAATCGGGCGTTGGACGATCTCAGGCAAGGGAGATTGAGCGGCGCCGCTGTCCTGGTGCCGTGATTGACAATCGACGAGCATTATCTGGCCCGTTCCCCCAAATAGCTGAGGATGGCGAAGCGGGCTTGTGCGCTGGCAGATCGTCAGGCGACATCCGTGCGCTCGGCCTTGCGTTTTCGCCCGGTCATCATGGCCCAGACCAGGTTTTCGCTATGGCGAACGCTTGCCAGGGCGACGCCGCCAATATGAAGGAAGACGAGCAGCAACAGGCCGTGCGCCGCCGTGCTGTGTGCAGCCTCGACCCACGACACCCCGAAATAGGCGTCCGTCGTCATCAGCCATCCTGTCAGCGCGGTTGAACCTACCGCCGCAATCAGCGCGATCACCATCGCGCCGCCAGCCGGATTGTGGCCGATGTAGCGGGCTTCGCGACCAGTCAGTATTGCCGAGAGATATCGCAGCACCGTCACCGGATCGCGCACGAATTGCGAGAACCGCGCATAGGGCGTGCCCAGAACGCCCCACATGAGCCTCATGGCGACCAGTGCGGCACCGGCGTAGCCGGCCCAATGGTGGATGGCTTGCGAGGAATGGGAGGTGAGCTGAGCACCAGCGCCCAGTGGAAGCTCCGCACGACGCGGTCCCAGACGCGCACCATCTCTGGAGATGGCTGCGCGTCCGTGGCTGCCGAAACGCTCGGATCAGTTTTCGCCGGCTTCAGCATTGTCGAGCTTTTCAAGCGTCTCGGCATTGTAGGCCAGGTTCACCTTCTTGCCGGCCTTGTCGACTGCGTAGACTTCGTAGCAGCCCTTCTCGACCTTGATCTGGCGGACGGTCAGGCCTTCGCCCGTCAGTTGCGCCTCGAGCGTTGCCTTGGGCTTGAATGCCGATTTTGGGGCGGTGCTGCAGCTGCCACCGGCGGCGAGCGCCGGTCCAGCAATCATAGCGGCGAGAGCTGCGAGAACGAGTGTGCGATACATGATCACTCCATTTGGAATTTTGGGCGCGAATGTTGCGCCGGCGGTTGGGATTTCGATTGGTCATGTCAGGCGGCGACGTCACCGTCATTGGTGCGACATAGCCTATTCAAGCTGACAACTGGCTGACAGCCGCATCCGCGCCGCTGATGAGCCACTAGCACCGATCCGTTTGATTTTTGGCGCAAGGACGGCAGCGGCCGTCGGAGCAGGATACGACCGGGACGTGAGCGCTTCTGCTGCCGTCCCGAGGGAGGATTGCCATGAGACCCTATTCAGGCTCGCATTTGCCGCCGCCACGCTCATGGCCAGCAGCACCGGCGGCGTCGAAGCAGCAGCGCTTGTCCAGATCTCGCCGTGGGACAAGGGCGCAAGCACTTGCCTATGGGGCGGCCGGACTCGATCTCGCCAAGGCGACCATGGGCATCAAAGCCTTGCCCGAGGCGGTGAAGGCTGGAGAGGTCACATTCAAGGTGAAAAACGACTCCAAGGACACCGTCTATGAAATGATCGTGATGTACCTTGCCGATCCCGACAGGCCGCTTTCTTATGTTGAGGCGAAAACCGGGTGGATGAGGATAAAGCTGGCGACAAGGGCGAAGTATCAGAGCTCGATCCCGGCACGTCAGGCACGCTGACCGTCGATCTAAAAGCTAAAAAAATATCTGCTTGTTTGCAACGTGCCAGGTCACTACGGCGCGGGCATGTGGACGGAATTCACCGTCGATCCATGAGTCCATGAAACATGCAGCGCTTCGGGTGAAGGTCCATCGCATCCTGGTCTCCGTTCATATCCGCTGTCAGCGCGTTGTCAGCTTGGCTGTTCTAGCCGGGTGCCGCGACCGGGAATGATTCTCAAAACCAGCGCTCACGGGGTCGCCGCGAGCGATCAGGAGCATTTAGACATGAAGCCTTTCAAGACCGGACTGGTCCTCGTCCTCTTAACAGCCTCGGCACCCGCCTTCGCCAACACGACCGTGAACGTCAAGCTATGGGACAAGGAAGGGGTCGTGAACGCCGATGCAAAAATGGGCATGGGCATGCCGGCCAACATGAGCATGGCAGCCATGAGGGTCAAGCTGGACCAGACCGTCGTACCCGCGGGGAAGGTGACCTTTGAAGTCCAGAATACCTCCAAGGACACAGTCCATGAGATGATCGTCGTCCCGATCGCCGATGCGAAGAAGACCACGCTGCCATATGTGCCAAATGAAAGTCGTGTCAACGAGGATGCGGCAGGCCATCTCGGCGAGGTTTCCGAGCTGGATCCGGGCAAGACCGGATCGCTGACGCTCGACCTCAAGCCTGGCAATTATGCAGTCTTCTGCAACATTCCTGGCCACTTCATGAACGGAATGTGGGCGACAATCCTGGTCAAGTAAGGCGCGCCTTGATGAGAACACCCGTCGCGCCAAGGTGCGGCGGGTTTCTCATTTCACATGCGTGGCTGTCCCTGTAGCCCCCTGCGCGATCCAAAACTCGCGCGATTGGCGGTTTGGGCGCCGCATAAAGCCCTGGTGGCTCTGGCTTTGTTTGCGGCGCCGGCAAAGGATGGCTTTGAACCGCTATCCCGGTTTCTGGGCCGCCAGCTAAAGCCCACGCTCACCGAGGTTGCGCATTTGTCCGATCCATTTCGCACGGGTCGCATCGTTGGCGCCAGCGACCATGCCGAATAAGGTCTCGCGCACCGGACTGATGCCGACGAAATGCAGAATGCTTCGCTTCATGCCGGCGATGCCGTGTCCGAGGAACCATAGCCGGTAAACAACGGAAGGCATGCCCATCGTCACCACGACGCGCGCAGAGCGGCCGCGAAGCAGCGTCTTGGTGAACCCGCTGCCCTTGTCCGGGTAGGCAAAGGCCGTTCCAGGCCGCATCACCTGTTCCAGAAATGCCTTGAGCATGGCCGGCATGGTTCCGAGCCACAGCGGGAAGACAAAGACAATGTGCTCGGCCCAGGCCATCGCCTGGGCGGCGTCCTTGAGGCTGTCGGGCACAGCACCGTGCTCAAACTCCTGCATCGTACGTAGCATCGGAAAATCGATTGCTGCCAGATCGACCCGGCGGACGACATGTCCCGACTGTTCCGCACCCTCGCCATAGGCCTTTGCAAGACCACGGCAGAGCCGGTCAGGGGACGGATCGGGATGCCCGACCACAATGAGGATGCGTCGCGACATGGTATACCGCCAGTGAGCTTGCCCCAAGGGGTCAAGGCCGTTCCACTTGTGCCACCTGGTAGGTGTGCATGGTGCCGTTGCGCGCGATCGACACATATTCGCCGGTCACGAAGCGCTCATCGCCGAGATGAAAGCCGATCTCGTCGTCGCGATCGCCTTCGGCATAGTCGAAATACCATTGCCCCCCTGGCTTGCGCCTCAGTCGGCCGATCAAATCTTCCTCGCCATTGCGGAACCGGCGAACACGGCAAGAGGCCTTGTGCGATTTCCACGCTTCCGCATCGAGCCGGCCTTCGCCGGTCAATGGAGCGAGTACGTCGTAACCCTCCTCGCGGTCACCTTCCGGATGGCCTTTCTCGCGCGCGAGCAACAGCCGGACATGGCGGAATTTCGGGGTGAGATCCTTCAGATTGGTCATAACGAACTCCTTTCACGGAGTTTCATAGAGCGGTGGCGGGACCTGGCCCTTGATCCGCATCAAAGAAGGCTCGAGAACCGGGTTTCAATCAAGGGGTGAGCAACAACATCGCGCAGGCGCCGACGATCGCGGCGATCAGGGTTGCGACGGCCAGTGGCGACCAGAACCTGACGGGACCGGCAAATATTGCGAACGACAGGCGGCCGATCGCGTTTGCTGCCAGCGCCGCGAGCACTGCCTGGCCCACAGTGTCGACAGGCACCGAATGCTTGATCAGGCGCAGCGCGCTGAGCACCGAGACATCGACATCGAATGCGCCGGCCAGCGCCGAACTCGCCAGCAGACCGCGCCCACCGAATTGAGCGGCCAGCCCGGCACTTGCGGTCGCGACGATCGCAAAGAGTAAGGCGAAGAGCAGCAACGGGCCCAGTTCGAGTGGATTGCGCGCGATTGCGCTGCCTTCGCCGTTCCCGCTGTCGCGAGTCAGCAGCAATGTTCCGCAGACAGCGAAGGCGAGCGCCGCGGCAATCGCTGGTATGGCGACCCAAACCAACACGCTTGGCTCGATGATCAGAACCACGGCGCAGACGCGGAGGACCGAAACCATTGCAGCCAGCGATGCCGCCCCGGCGAGCGGCAGCGAATTGCTCGCCGAGGCGGCGTTGCGGGCAAGCGCCAAGGTTACGGCGGTGGAGGAAACGATCGCACCGGCGAGCGAACTGACCAGCAGACCACGGGTATTTCCCAGAATGCGAACAGCCACATAGCCGGCGAACGATATGGAGGCCATCAGCACCGTCAGGAACCAGACTTCCCATGGATTGAACCCGCCCCACGGGTCCATCGTCCGGTTTGGCAGCAGGGGCAGAACGATCGCCGTCATCACGGACAGGATCAGAGCTGAACGCAGTTCGATCCAGGTCAGTCGCTTCAAAAGACCGTGCAGGATCTCGCGGCTGGCTAGGATTGCCGCCAATGCCGCCCCACCGGCAGCAGCAGCCCGGTAGTCGCCGGCGACGGAGAGCGCGCCAAGGGCAAAAACGCCGAGGCCAGCGATCACGCTTGTGACGCTGAAATCCTCGTCGTGGACAGCTTCGCGCGCCTTGTACCAGGCGAAAATTGCCGCAAAGGCGATGAAGCCGCCGACCAGCACGGATGCCGCGCCGAGCGCGTTGGCAAGTGCGGCGAGAACGCCGCCAAGCAGGCCGGTTATGCCGAACGTCCGGATGCCGGCCGTGCGACTGCGATCGGGCGCATCCCGCTCTTGCCAGCCGCGCTCCAGGCCGACGAGCAGACCTATTGCGAGGGCCAGTCCCAGCCGGGCGATGAGCGGATCCATTGGCGCGGCGCCTCTCAGGCGGCGACCGTCGGCAGGCGGTCGCGAACCCACCTGACGATCTGGCCTGCCGTCATTGCGCCTGATGTGCGCGCGATTTCGCGCCCGCCATGAAAGAGGATCATGGTCGGGATGCTGCGAATGCCGAGCCTGGCCGCAACAGCCTTTTCATTGTCGGAATTGAGTTTGATCAGGCGAGCGTGCGGCTCCAGTTCATTGGCTGCCGCTGCATAGGCCGGAGCCATCATCTTGCAGGGGCCGCACCACGGTGCCCAGACGTCGACCACGACTGGAAGGCTGCTGCGGGCGATCTGACAATCGAAAACCCGGGCGTCGACATCTTCGGGCTGACCCGAAAACAGCCTGTTCCCGCACTTTCCGCATTTCGCCTCCATGGCATTGCGGCCCAGTGGCAGGCGGTTGACCCCACCACATTTGCTGCAAACCACCAAGTTCCGCTGTGCCATGGCCATTTACCGATCTTGCTCCCAAACACTATGCGCGCCACAGATGTCCATCGCCAAGGGTGCGCAACGCGTTCAGGATAACCGCCACGTCAATCCCTTCCTGAAGCAGCGCTCCGGCAACCGGGGTGATCTGCCCCAGGGCAGCCGCGATCATTGCCAGCCCCGACAGCGCCAGCCCGGCGATGATGCTTTGCCGGGCGATCGATCGCGTTCGCCGTGCAATCCGAACCGCATCGGCGACGGGCTGCAGCCTGTCGGTCAGCACGATGACGTCAGCTGCCTCGGAGGAGGCGGTGGCACCACGTGCGCCCATGGCGACACCGACCGTTGCGGCCGCAAGCGCTGGGGCATCGTTGATGCCATCGCCGACCATCATCGTCGGCGCCAAGGCCTTTTCGGCTTCGACCGCGTCGACTTTTTCGGCAGGGGTCGCATCGGCGACAATGGCGTCGAGGTCGAGCAATGCGGAGATACGCTTGGCTGCCACGCCGTCGTCGCCTGTGAGCATAATCATGCGCGCAATGCCGGCTGAGCGCAGCTTGCCGAGTGCATCATGCGCATCAATACGCAGGGCATCGCCGAAGGTGAAAACACCGGCAAGCCGTCCGCCGAGTGCTACAAAAACCCTGAGCACAGGCTCGTCCCGGTACTTTTCTTCGCCGCTTTTCGCCCAGCCGGGCAGCGGCTTGTCGGCGAGCACGAGAGCCCGCGATCCCGCCGCGATCGACATGTTTTCGACCTGGCCCTTCAGGCCCGCGCCGCGATGCTCGCGCACATCACACGGATGCGAAAGCGCCAGCTGCCTGCCGCGCGCCGCCCGGATGATGGAGTCGGCGAGCACATGGTGCGAGGCCTGTTCCAGGGATGCCAACAACTGCAGCAGATGGTCGACGTTGCGGCCGGGTGCGGCTTCGATTTCGATGAGCTCGGCGCCACCGATGGTCAGGGTGCCGGTTTTGTCGAAGATCGCGGTTCGGACTTGCCCAAGAGCCTCCAGCGCAGCCGAGCCTTTCATTAGGACCCCAGCGCGTGCGGCGCGGGACACGCCGCCGATGAAGGCTACGGGGGCAGCAAGAATAAGCGGGCAGGGCGTCGCGACAACCAGCACGGCCAGCGCCCGGATCGGATCGCCGGAGATGTACCAGGCCGCGCCCGCGATTAGCAAAGTGGCCGGCAGCAGGAACAGGGCAAAGCGGTCGGCCAAGCGAATGAAGGGCGCTTTCACGGTCTGCGCCGCCGCGACCATGCGCACGATGGCGGCATAAGTGCTGTGCTCTGCCAGGGCAGAAGCCCGCATGGTGAAGCTCTCGCCCGCATTGACGGTGCCGCTGCGCAGCATGTCGCCGGCGCTGCGCCGCACCGGCAATGGCTCGCCGGTCACCGCCGACTCGTCGAGCGAGGCCGAAGCACCGAGCAAGATGCCGTCGACGGGAAGCAGTTCGCCGGCGCGCACCAAAAGATTGTCGCCGACAGCGACCTGTTCAATGCGGATCATTTCTGTTCCGGCTGCCGATTTGCGATGCGCGACACGCGGCGAGCGGTCGGTCAGTGCCTTGAGACTCCGCTCGGCGCGGCCGCGTGCAAAGTCCTCGAGCACGGTGCCGCCGGCATACATGATGGCGACCACCACCGCCGCCAGCGGCTGGCCGAGCAGCAGTGCAGCGGACATCGACACCAAAGCAATCGCATCGACGCCGAAGCGGCCAATCCAGAAATCGCGCACTATCGAAATGGTGAGAGCCATGACCACGGGCAACGTCGCCGCCGTCCAGATCGTGTCGGCCTTAAGGGGGCCGCCCCCGGTTCGCCAGATTCCTAACCCAATCGCGAGGCCCAGGATGGCGATGACCAGCAATGCGCGTCGCAGTGCAGACTCGTTCATACGATGTCCCTCGACCGTGATGGCCCCCGGCACTAGAGTTCGCCGACCATCTCCTCGAGCAGGCGACGCACATCGTTCGCGACCTGCGCAAGCTCGCGATTGCCGATGGCGCCCATTGAAGCGACCGGGTCCACCGCTGCGACCTCTACCCTTCCTTGCCCGACCTCCGTGACGATGACGTTGCAAGGCAGCATGGTTCCGATCTTGTCTTCGGCCTGAAGGGCCCGCCATGCGAAATGCGGATTGCACGCGCCCAGGATCACATAGGGCCTGAACTCGGCGCCAAGCTTGGCCTTCATGGTCTGCTGGACATCGATCGAGGTCAGAACGCCAAACCCCTTGCTTGCGAGCTTGTTGGTCACGTGGCTGATCGCCGTGGTGAACGGCATGTCGACGATCTTGCTGATATAGTAACTCATCCAACTCTCCACTCCTTAGATCGCAACAGCAGGTCTCCACTTTGCGAGCGACCTCGCGCAAGAGCTAATCGCGACAAGCGGAGGAGGCTTTGATCCAACGCAATGAACGGGCAAGATCGACTGGCGATGATGCCACGAACAGGAGACGTAAGGGGTGACGATCCGAAATCTTGAACAGGCGTTCGCCCCGAAATCGGTTGCGGTCTTTGGTGCGTCGGCGCGCGGCGGCTCCGTCGGTCGTGTCGTCTTCGACAACATCGTCAGCGGCGGTTTCGAGGGCGAGATTTGGCCGGTCAACCCGAAATATACGCAAGTGGCTGGGCGACACTGCTATGCCAAAACGGCTGATCTTCCAGATATTCCAGACCTTGGAGTCATCGTCACGCCGCCCGAGACTGTTCCCGGCATCGTGCGCGACCTTGCCGAAAAGGGTACGCGAGCGGCCGTGGTCATCACTGCGGGGCTGACGCGCGAAAATGGCCTGCGTCAGGCGATGCTCGACGCCGCCAAGCCCGTGCTTTTCCGGATCATCGGGCCAAACACGGTCGGGCTGATGATTCCGCCATTGAAGCTCAATGCCGGATTTGCGCACATGGCCGCCAAGCCTGGCAACATCGCGCTTCTGTCGCAATCCGGCGCTATTGCCACATCGTTGATCGACTGGGCGGCAGACAACAATGTCGGCTTCTCACAGATCGTGTCCCTTGGCGACATGGCGGATGTCGATGTGGGCGATTGTCTCGACATGCTGGCGGGGGATGCGCGCACGCGCGCCATCGTGATGTACCTTGAGACAATTCCCAATCCGCGCAAGTTCATCTCAGCCGCTCGTGCGGCGGCACGGGTCAAGCCGGTCATCGCGATCAAGGCGGGTCGGCACGAGCAGTCGGCCAAAGCGGCTGCGACCCACACCGGTGCGTTATCGGGGGCCGATCGTGTCGTCGATGCGGCATTGCTGCGCGCAGGTATCCTGCGCGTCAAAGGCCTGACCGAGCTGTTTGATGCCGCTGAAACGATAGCCCGCTTCACTCCCCTCGAACGAGCCCGCGTCGGCATCGTCACCAATGGCGGCGGGACAGGGGTACTCGCCATCGATCAGCTCATCGACTGCGGGGGAGAATTGGCGGCGCTTTCGCCTGCCACCATCGAACGCCTGAACGTCGTATTGCCGCCGACATGGTCGCGCGCCAATCCGGTCGACATCATCGGTGACGCCACACCGGAGCGCTACAAGGCCGCTGTCGAAGCCGTGGCGGCCGAACCCGGAACGGACGTCGTCCTGGTGATGAACTGTCCGACCGGGTTGAGCTCACCGCTTGCCGCGGCAAGTGCTGTGGCGGACCTCGCAAGAGAAGGGATGATCGCCGGCAAACCGGTCCTGACCTGCTGGCTCGGTGAACGCACGGCACGCGCCGGGCGGCAAATCCTACAGGATGCCCGCATTGCCAGTTTCGCAACGCCCGCTGACGCGGCAACCGCCGTCTCTTATCTCAGCGAATGGTCGCGTGCCCAACGGGCATTGATGCGCGCACCGTCAAGCAGCAGCGAGGACGTCGCGGGGGACCGGAAGGCCGTGCTTGCCATATTCAGGCAGGTCGCGAAGGAGGGGCGGCGAATGCTGACCGAGCCCGAAGCCAAGGCGGCAATTTCCGCCTACCGCATGCCGGTACCCGAAACGATCGTCGCCAAAACTCCTGCCGAGGCGGAAGCGGCGGCCGGCCGGCTCCTCAAGTCGTCCGAGCAGGTCGTCGTCAAGCTGCTGTCCAAGGCCATCTCACACAAATCGGACATTGGCGGGGTGGTGCTTGGCATTGCCAACGCCGCCGCTGCCGGGGAGGCCGCACGCGCAATCGAGGCGCGTGTGCGCAAACACGCACCGCAAACCGATATTGAAGGCTATGCTGTTCAGCCGATGGTGGTGCGAAAACAGGCGCAGGAACTTATCCTCGGCATGAGCCGGGATCCGATCTTCGGGCCGGCCATCCTGTTTGGAGCCGGCGGCGTCGCGGTCGAGGTTATGGACGACATAGCGATTGCCTTGCCACCGCTCGACGACGTGCTTGCCGGTGACCTGATCGCGCAAACGCGGATCGGCCGCCTGCTGGCCGGGTTTCGGGACCGCAAGCCGGCCGATCGTGGAGCAATCGTTACGGCACTCAACGGACTGTCGCAAATGATCGTCGATTTTCCGTGCCTCGTTTCGATGGACATCAATCCGCTGCTGGCCGACGCAGAGGGCGTGATTGCGCTTGACGCCCGCATCGAGATCGAGCCGGAACGCGTGGAGGAGCCTGGCCCCAATCCGGCGCTTGCCATCAGGCCTTATCCGTCGGGCTGGGAAAAGGAGTTTTCGGCCGGTGGCATGCGTTACCATATCCGGCCGATCAAGCCGGCCGACATCGCGCTCTATCCCGAATTCCTTGCCAGGATTTCGCCCGATGATCTGCGCCTGCGTTTTCTGGCGCCGCGCAAAAGCTTCTCCGACCAGATGCTGAAGCGGCTCACCCAGCTCGACTACGACCGCAACATGGCTTTCGTCGCTCTGGAGACGAGCACTGGATTGCTGGCAGGTATCAGCCGCCTGTCTTGTGATCCGGACCATGCTGTCGCCGAATACGCCTTGCTGGTGCGCACGGACCTGCAGGGTCATGGCCTGGGTTGGGAATTGCTCAAGCAAATCGTAGATTATGCAAAGGCCGATGGGATCGGCCGGATCGAAGGCATCGTGCTTAGCGAAAACGTCAAGATGCTGGCCATGTGCCGCGAATTCGGCTTTTCGGTAAGGCATCATCCGAGCGAACCAGGCCTTGTCGAGGCAATACTTGATCTCGGCTGAGGTGGATCACCTTGCCGGTCAGGAGGCTGTGCGCAGGGTTTCGGAGGCATCGCCATCGGAAAACCTTCTCAACTCCGCGACGATATCGGCAGGCTTCCGATCAGCGTCGACCTTGCGCCAGGTGGATTGAGTGGCATTTCGCTGCAACTGTCGCGAGAGGATATCTATGGTGGCGTCGGAAGGGCCAATCTGGCGCTCAGTGACACGTTGCCAAAGAACAGGCGGAGCCGCGTCCAGCCAGAATCTGGAGCATGCGACGCCCCTGGAACTTGCCGCCTTTTCGATACGGTCACGATCGGCTGGTCTGTCAAACACGGCATCGGCGACAACCGATCCACCCTCCGCAAGGATCAGGCCGGCCCGCCATGCCATTTCCCGGTAGACGCGGTCGGAGACTTCTGGCCGATAGGCTTTGTCCGGCAGCCTGGTCTCGGCCGGCACACCGTGCATAGCCTTGCGGATGCGGTCGCTTTCGACAATGCGTGCGCCGGGCGGCGCTCCGACATAGGCAGCGAGCGCCTCGGCAATGGTCGTCTTGCCGGAACCGCTGAGGCCGCCGATGGCAACGAGCCGCGGTTCTGTCTCCTGGAGAAATCTCACGGCCAGTTCGAAATAGGATCTCGCCTCCGCAATCAGCGTGTCGCTGTCGGCGCTGCCTTCCTCGACCTGCGTTGCGGTGACATGGGCGCGCACAGCAGACCGCACCGCCATGAAAAAGGGCAGAAGGACGAACCCGTCCTCGTCGTCGGCCTCATCGAGATAGCGGTTCATCACAAGATTGGCGAGCTGCGGAAAACCGCGATGCCAAAGGTCCATCAACAAGAAGGCAAGGTCATAGAGGACATCGATGCTGGCGATCTGGTCATTGAATTCGATGCAATCGAAGAGGCGGGGCTCGCCATCGAAAAGGCAGATGTTGCGCAGGTGCAGATCGCCATGGCAGCGGCGGATCTTGCCTGCGGCTTCCCGGCGGTCTAGCAATCCGGAATGCCGGGCAAGTGCGGTGCGGAAGGCCCC
Organism: Mesorhizobium sp. M7A.F.Ca.US.010.02.1.1; assembly: GCF_004023085.1. Taxonomy (NCBI): domain Bacteria; kingdom Pseudomonadati; phylum Pseudomonadota; class Alphaproteobacteria; order Hyphomicrobiales; family Phyllobacteriaceae; genus Mesorhizobium; species Mesorhizobium sp. M7A.F.Ca.US.010.02.1.1. Next base: position 20,853 of record NZ_RZRV01000038.1, read on the forward strand.
GGCAAAGGTCTCGATCTCCCGTTTCGTAAAAACATGGCTGGTGCCAAAGCCGGCCTCGTTGATGTCGAGCACGCCCATCAAATTGAACGAGCCGGTGCCATTGTGGACCTCGGGCGCTGCGCGATGATATCCTACAATCATCCGTGCGACGGCGGTCATCAGCGCCGGCGTCAATTGTCCCGCAGTTGCCATTCGATCGAGAAGCTTCGACTGGTCGAAGCGGATCATCTCGATCGCCGCGTCGAGCATTTGGCCGGTGCCGCCAAAAGCCAATTTGTCGTCGGCTCCCCGCATGATGCGATGCACCCTCAGATAGAGGCCGGGAGCGGTTTTCGAGTTGAGTTCTACCTCTTTCTCGCAGGCGGCCAGCCTTAGGGCTGGCGTCGAGAAATCGACATAGGGCAGCTTGACCGCGCGTTTCATCTTATAGGCGCGCTGGCCAACCAGGAAGATACGCGAAATGTGGGTCTCGATCGCCTCGACCGGCCCGGAGGCGCCATAGGAAGCCGGATCGCGCAGAAACGCGGCAGCGGCTTGCTGGTCGTCGACGATCATGGCCGGCCTTCCCAGGCTGTCTTGCGAAATTCGTTTCCGCGATCTGCGCTCATTGCTGCAATGTCTGGACATAACCTGCCAACTCATGGATGCGTTCCCTGGTGACGATTTCGCCTGCGTTTGGGCCATATTTCTTCACGTCGGCAGGCAGGAACTGGCTGCCCCACACTGGCATGTCGCGCTCGCCATGCGCCGGCACCACCGCGCGACCGTCGATCACGGCATAAACGCGCCAGTAGGGGAATTCGCCGCCATTGCGCCTGGAGAGGCGTGTCAGGTCGCTCGGCCGCTTCAACAGCTCTTCGCCCAATGGTCCATCGCCCTTGCCTTCGGGACCATGGCAGACGGCGCATGAGTTCGTGTATTCGCCCTTGCCGTCGCCGAGTTCCTGGGCGCCGGCCGCGTTAATGGCCAATCCTGCCAGCGCCGCCATGATCAGGAATCTCATCTGTGTTTACCCATTTGATCAGTTGAAACCTAACAGGCTGGGTTTGGCAGTGCGTTGATGCGGATCAAATGCCGCTGCGGTCGCGGTGTTTGATTCAGCGCAATGAACGCATCGAGCGCCCTCATTAATGACTGAAACCACGACTGACCCTTCAATCGAAATCAGGAGTTGCCGCCGTGACTTTCAGAACACTGCTTACCGTTACCGGGCCCAACCAGGGTGAGGGCGATCTAAAGCTAGCCGCCTCGTTGTGCGAACAGATCGGTGCCCATCTTTCCGTGCTCGTTCTCGAACTGGCCGCACCGCCCTCAGGAGGCGAGTATGCTGCCGTCGTCTCACCAGCGTGGCTGGAAGAACGTCAGGCCGAGCTGAAAAGGCTCGAGAAACGAATTTCGGATGTCGCCGGCTTTCTGTCCCAGACCGCCGTATCGGCTGATCTGAGCGACGACTATCCCGACACGGGATGGGCGGACGACGTCATCGGAAGGCGTGCCCGCTACGCGGATCTGACCATTCTCGGACCAGATCTGCTGGCAAGCCATACGCTGAAGGACAAGGTCATCGAGGGCACGCTGTTCTCATCGGGAAAACCCATACTGCTCGTTCCCAAGGGCTCGCGCCCGACGCTAAAGCCGAAACGCATCCTCGTAGCATGGGATGCCCGTCTCGAGTCATCGCGCGCTGTCCGCGAGTCGCTCGATATGCTGAAAGGCGCCGAAGAAGTGCGCCTTGTCATCGTCGATCCCATCGAAAATGAGTTCCATCATGGCGAAGAGCCGGGTGCAGATGCCGCAGCCTATCTGGCGCGGCACGGCGTGAAGGTTACGGTCGACCGGCTGCCGAGCGCGAATCATTCGGTTGCCGATGTGCTTCGCCAGCATGCCGGCGATGTTGGTGCAGAGTTGATGGTGATGGGGGCCTACGGTCATTCCCGGTTGCGCGAGCGAATTTTCGGCGGGGTCACCAAGTCGATGCTTGCGGGTCAATCGCTGCCGGTCTTGATGGCGCGATAGCAATTTCAACGGTAAGGAAAAAGGGCCGGTGCAGATCGCGCCGGCCCTTTTTGTTTCTGGCAAAACTTGACGGGGCGACTACTCGCTTGCTTCTCGTCCGGACACTTGCTCGATGAGAATCCGAAAGAAAACGTGCGGTGCACTGTCGCCTGTGGGTGGAACGACGGGCTTGAGCGCGCCAGGTTCCCACCAGTCGGAGTGCTTGCTCAAGACCGACCAGGCATGATCTCGTTCGAGTTTGTGGCCGATCCGGTCAGGCAGTTCTTCGTATCGGCCATCAACAACGACGCTTCTCCATCCTCGACCTTGGCCGTGTTCGTCGACCTGGACGCACACCAGAGGATTGGCTCGCATCCATTCGATCTTCTTGCCCGGCATTGAAAAGGCATAGAGATGATTGTCGGCATGAGCGTAGTAAAAGGGCACGACATAAGGCTGTCCGTCCTTCGCGCACGCCAGGCGGCCAACCCGGTTGGCCGTCAGCATTTTCGTGCATTCCAAGGCAGAAAGCGTGCGGACCAGCATGACGTGATCTCCTATTTCTCTTTGTTGTTGCGTGTCATTGATTTCGTGGCGGTCGTTGAACTGGCGCTGACGGCGTGCCGCCCAGTTCGGTGTTGCCCAGCCGTGTGCGATCGAGCAGCCTCGTCCATCGCAGAGACGACCTCGCTGTCCGACAGCTGCGGAAACCGCAAGTAATGGTAGCTCAGGGCACGGAACTGTCCTGGCTGACTAATGCAAACCACACGATCAGCTTCCCGTGCCAGGTCGGCTACTGTCTCCTGCGGTGAAACAGGAACAGCCACAATGATTTCCCTGGGTGACCGACGCTTGAGTGCGTGGATCGCGATTTTCATGGTCGTGCCGGTCGTGGCACCGTCATCAACGATGATCGCGGTCTTTCCGGCGATCGACATCGGTTTGTTCTTCCCTCGATAGACAACGCGCTGACGTTCCAGTTCGGGACGTTCATTTGCAATCAAGACACGTAGCGCGTCTTCGTCGAGCGCATAGGTTTCGACAATCTCACGGTTCAACACGATCTCTCCAGGATCACCATCGACGATTGCGGCAACAGCCAGCTCGGCATTGCCGGGCGCGCCCACCTTGCGGACAATAAGCAGGTCAAGAGGAGCGTTAAGAGCTTTGGCCACTTCGACCGCGACGGGCACACCGCCACGCGGCAATGCCAGCACGACAGGCTGATGCAATTGCAGCCTGCTCAGCTCCAGGCCAAGCTTCACTCCAGCGTCTTCCCGGTCGCGGAACATCGGTCAATCCACCGGCCACAGTTTTCGCAGCGACTTCTTCATCGAGTTTCTGACCTGCACGATCTCGCCATGCGAGACGTGCCTGTCGAGAAGCTTGAACACCGCGTTGATCGCGACATCGAAATCGATCTCCTCATCATAGCCGAAACTGTTTCTGACGCTGAGAACAAAGTCGCGCTTCGTACGCTCGCGCGCAGACACCGAGGGGTTCCAGCCTTCGAAATAGATGCCGCGGACCAAAACAGGCAGTTGCGCCGAAAGATCGGCCATTTCCGCTGGCGACAACCAGTCCCGCACCGTGTGCAGAACGGATCGCAGGAGGCGACACGCGCTCGGTTCGCTCCAGCAAAGATCCTTAGCAAGCTCCTTGACCCACTGCTGCGCCTGCTGGCCAGCGTGCGTGAAGTCAGCGAAGGACGTGTGTGAAATATGACCCATGGCGATGCTCCTTGAAGTTTGAACTTCATTCTTGGTCATCGAAAAATTTTGAGCATTGAGCCGGATCAAATCGGTCAAAAATGCGCTGTCCCGCTTCATTTTTCAGCGCGGCAGCTATCAACTCGAAGAGCCGCACCGCACGGCGTCGATGGCAGCACTTGTGCAGGTGATGTGGCCCCGAGCGTGGCGAACGCCTTGGTCAGCGTGCCTTTGATGACGTCGATGCGATCAGCCAGGCCTTCGCGTTGGTGATGCCGCCGCTGCGCGGTCCGCACATGCCGACGGCATGGACCTCGTCGATCTGGGCCATGGCGTTGTAGCGCTCGGCGAGCTCGACGATCTCTCTGATCGGCGCGATGTCGCCATCCATCGAATAGACGCTTTCGAAGACGATCAGCTTGGCGCGTTCGCGGGCCCGCCGCCTGCAGCAGGCTTTCCAGATGCGCGATGGTTGCTATGCCGGAACTGTTGCGGCTGCCGCCGGCGCCCGATCCCATCTTGCCGGCCGCATTCTGCACGCGGCGATAACATCGGGATGCTGGACCATGCCGAGATAGTCGTTGGAGCACCAGACCGTGATTTCCTCGGCGCGGCCATTGGAGTGCCAGATAGCGCGCGGAAACTTGCCCTATGCGTTCGAGGTCGGCGAAGACGCGATAGCCACGCTCTGGATGGACCTGGTCGATCACTTCCTCGAAGAACCGCTAGCAGTTCATGTCCTGAATTCCTTGCCTGTTGGGCAATCGCTTGTTCCGCCGCGCCGCCCCCGCAGCTTGGTTTCATCTATTTGGCGTAAGGACCGGCCCCTTCCCCATTGTTACCGCCTGCATGACAATTGCTCTCCACGTGCTCTGCACGCCCGCGTTTTCCTGCGGTGTCTTGCGCCCGCACGTCATCAGCCACGCTCAACTGGGCGACGTTAGCCTAACTGTTTGCGGAAGAGGCTTACGTTGATTCGTGTCAACACCAGGAGCCTGATATGTCATTTTTGCTCAGTTCGAGATGAAGCGGTGCAATGATCCGCTGCGCAGTACAGAACGCGTCACGCCGCCAAGGGCCATTTCCCGGAGGCGGCTGTGACCGAAGCCACCCATTACGATCAGATCGGCCGTAATCTCCCGACCCATCTTGAGGAGCAGTTCCGCCGGCTCGGAGCAGCGAGCATCCAGAACTTCCGATCGCGCCTTCACCCCGTGGCGCGCCAGGAACATCTCGACGTCCGCCACATTGTCGGGGCTTCCATGGTTCACTGTGGCGATCACGACATCCCGCGCCGTGATCAGGAAGGGCATGGCGTCGACGACGGCGCGGCGCGCTTCCCGCGTGTCGTTCCATGCTATCAGGATGCTTTCGGCCTTGATCGGGGCAAGGGTTTGCGACGCCACAATGATCGGGCGGCCGGCTGCAAGAATGAGACTTGCCGGATCCAGCATACGATGATGGTCGACGATCAGGTCAACCGCCGGCGAGCCAGTGAGGATCAGGTCGGCGGCACGCGCATTGAGTATAAGCTGGCGAGTGGGATTTCCTATCTCTCCGCGCCAAGAGGCACGATTGCTGCCGTTGACAGTGCTCAGGAAGTCCTCTCTCAAGCAGTTGAGGCGGGCTTCTATCGCCTCCACTTGACACCACAACGCCTTGGTCGCGGCCTGGTCGTCGGTACCGGTGGGCATGACAAAATGCGGCTCGGCCGCACAGAACCCGACCAGATCGGCATCATGCCGCTGGGCAAGATCCCAAGCCATGGAGATGCGTGGCGTGGCGATGGTGTCCACGTCCAGTTGAACCATGATCGTCTTGAAAGCCATCGCTGCAACCTTTTTGCGTTGAAGCGAAACAGCACGAAGGAAGGGCAGCGACCTTGATGCGTGTCAAAACGCTTCAAAGAGACCGGTGCCGCTCGATTGCTCGCACATTCCGGCAAAGGTCATACGTCGGTTGATCCGGATCAATGACCCGGCGACGAAAGGGGCTAGCGTTGTGGGCGCAGACTTTTGTTTGCGCCGCCTCACATGGAGTAGCGATCATGCAGACTCATCCCGAACCGTCGCAATGCGGCATGCAACAGTTGCCGATGGCGGAAAACAGTCAGAAGGTCGTCCTCGCTGCAGCGTCTCTTCAGGCGCACGCTTTTCAGGCGGTGATGCGCTATCAGATCGAAACGCTCGCGTTTCTCAAAAACCGTTACGAGCAGGATGCCAAGCTGGCCCACGATCTCGTCGCTGGTTTCGAATTCAACGACGCGTTCGACATTGTCTCGACTTTCCTGCAGAATGCGACATTGCAATACACCACCGAAGCCGGCAAGCTCGCGGCGCTGACCTCCAAACTCGCCTCGGAGACGGCAAAGTGTTTGCGCAAGGAAGCCAGAACCAGCATCGAGGATGTACTGGCAAAGACAGTCGCGTAATTGGAAGGCGTCTGCAACCATGAGCGGCTATATGGGTAATGGGCTTCGCTGGCGGCGTCGATCAGTTTGGGCACTTGCGGCGGTGTTCCTTGGTTCCGTGCTGCCTGCACAGGCCAACAGCTTAACAGAACGCGGTCAGGCACTGGTTGATTTCAATTGCGCTCGCTGCCACGCCATTGGAAAAACTGACAAAAGCAGCCATCCCGACGCGCCAGCATTTCGCACCTTGTCGAAACGCTACCCAATCACGGACCTCGAGGAAGCCCTCGCGGAGGGCATTTCGACCGGCCACCCGGACATGCCCGAGTGGGTTGCGAGTCCTGACCAGATCGAGGAAATAATTGCTTATATCAGCAGTTTGCAGCAACCGTGATCGAGGCCGCAGTCGCAGCAGTCGGCCGAGCGTGCCGATTGCGGCGCCATCAGAGCCACTCCAGACTGAGCTAGGGCAACATCCGGTCAGCGGCCCGGAAGAACGTCCGCGCATGCGCCACGATCTGGGCCTGCGTAGGATGATCCGCAGGTTCAACGCCGACAATGCGATCCTTCAGGTGAGAATGGTGGTCGCGGATATGCTTGGCCAGTTCATCCTTGCCGATCCTGGTCCCACAATCAGCCATTCCCTGCCAGCTGCAGGGCGTTGACGACATCGTAGTAGGAAGCCCCGTTCTCCAGGCACGCTTGCCGTCCACGGTGCCAGCCTTGTTGTGGGTCTGATGATGCGCCTCGAATGCCTCACGCCGATTGGAAGTCCAGCGTTGCCAGGATAGAGCCAGGTTCAATGACGGCATTTGCTGTGGCGACAATCGTCGCGCGGCCATCTGCCGGCGCGACAATCTCGTGAAGCGCGTCTTCGACGCGAACTTCGGCTATTCGCTCGCCGGCCTTGATTGTGTCGCCGCTGGCAATGAACCAACGTGCCAGGATGCCCTCGGGCAGCATGCTGGACGCCCATAGCGCTTCGTCGACTTTGATGTATTGCATCGCAATTCTCCTTTGACCAGGAATGATAGGCTGCGCACCGGGAGCATCCTTGATCACGATCAAAGGCAAGTGCCGTGTTGCGGACAAGCGTTCAGCAATTCTTGAAAATGATCCAGGTCAAAGCGCGTCGCGCTGTCTTCGTCAAAGCTAAGATGATGTGGAACTCTATCCAAAGCGCACCTTATGGTCGCCATCTCAAACTCGCCGTCTTCGACGAGGAGGGGGCGCATGCGCTGGTATTTCCCTGCATAAAGAGCCGCGAAGGTTGGAAAAATGCCGTCACCGGCGCCCGTGTCGACATCCGTCCGACCCACTGGCGCGAGTGGGAAGAGGAGAAGGTTCAGGCCAGCACTGGCAACCCTCTCGAAGGTTCTCCCTAGGGTCGGGATTCCAAGATCAGCGCCATGCGCACGAGATGGGACAGGCTGCCCGCACCCATTTTGCTCATGACATTGGCCCGGTGGATTTCGACCGTGCGCGGGCTGATCCCCAGATCGTAGGCAATCGTCTTGTTCGGCAGGCCCGCAACAAGTCCATCCAGCACCTGCCGTTCCCGCTCTGACAAGGTTGACAGGCGCCCGCGGATATCTGCGGACCGCGGATGCGCTGCATTCGCCTGGTTGCGGTTGGCCAGTGCGGAGCGGATCGCTTCGATCAGCACCTCGTCGTCGAAGGGCTTTTCGATGAAATCGGCAGCGCCTTCCTTCATCGCCTGGACGGCGAGTGCCACATCGGCATGGCCCGTCATGACAATGACCGGAAGCGAATGTCCGCGGGTTCGGAGCTGCCGCAGGAATTCTATGCCGTCGATCCCCGGCATGCGCACGTCGGTGACGATGCAACCGTCGAGCTTGCCCGTCGCGGTCGCTAGAAAGGCTGTGGCCGATTCATGCAGGCGCACGGCAAAGTCTGCCGTGCCCAACAGAAATCCAAGGGACTTGCGGACGTCCACGTCGTCGTCGACCACGTGCACCAGATCGCTAGTGGCCATTGGTGACCTCATCTTTCTCGACGATGCGCAACGTAAACCGAAAGGCGGTACCGCCGGCCGGCATTGCATCGGCCCATATGTGACCGCCATGTGACTCGACGATGGTGCGGCAGATGGAAAGGCCGACGCCCATGCCCTGCTTTTTCGTGGTTACGAATGGCTGGAAAAGTTGTGCGGAAACCTCCGGTGCCAGACCCGCGCCGGTGTCGATGACGCTTACCTCGGCCATACCATCGTTCTTGGCAACGGTCGTGACTTTCAATTCGCGGCGCGGCGCATCCTGCATGGCCTCTACCGCGTTGCGCATGAGGTTGAGCAGAACCTGCTGAATCTGGATGCGGTCGGTCAAGACCAGTTCGGCGGCAGGGTCAAGCTTATAGCTGACGAGGACATTTATCTCCCTAGCGCCAACCAGGGCCAGGGACGAAGCTTCCTCGATCAGCGCCGGCAGTCGTTCGACCTGACGCTCGCTTTCGCCCCTTGCAACAAAATCCCTCAGATGACGTATGACGTCGCCTGCCCGCAGCGCCTGCTCAGCCGCCTTTTCCACAGCATCCCGCAGTATGGGCGCGTTCTCTTCCGTACTCTTCTCGAGCAGCCGACGACTGCCCTTCAGGTAGTTCGTGATGGCTGTTAGGGGTTGGTTGATCTCATGAGCAAGCGTCGAAGCCATTTCGCCAAGTGCTGTAAACCGCGCCATGTGGAGGAGCTCCTGCTGCTGCTCCTGAATTCGTGCTTCTGCGCGATGGCGCTCGGTCAGGTCGCGGCAGAACCCGGTAAAGAAGCGTCCGGTTCCAGGATTCATTTCGCCGACGGAAAGCTCCATCGGGAAGGTCGAACCATCCTTGCGCATCCCGGTGACGGTGCGGCCGAGCCCAATAATCCGGCGCTCTCCCGTCGTCAGGTAGCGAAGCAGATAGGCATCATGCTCGTCGCGGTAGGGCGGGGGCATCAGCATTTTCACGTTTTGACCGATGACTTCACCTGATTGATAGCCAAACAGCGTTTCGGCCGCAGTGCTGAAGGATTGAATTCCGCCCTGTTCGTCGATGACGACCATTGCATCCGGCACCGTGGCAAGGATCGATCGCAGATGGTCCTCACGCAGCCGAAGTGCTGCGTTTGCAAAGGAGAGTTCGCTGACATCCGTGCCTTCAATGAAGATCGCGGTGATACGGCCATCGTCAGCCTTGACCGGCTGATAGACAAAATCGAGGATGCGCTCTTCGACCGGTCCGTCGGCTTGGTTGCGAAGGCCAACCTTCACGCCGGCGCCCCTGTAGGGCTCGCCGGTCGTGTAGACCTGGTCCAGATGTTCGAAAAACTCAAGTTCTTCGAGCTCGGGAAAGGCATCCCGGATTGACTTTCCAATGACCTGCCTGTTGCCGATCAATCGCTGATAGGCGGCGTTGGTCAATTCGAAAATATGACCCGGCTCGCGCAGGAGCGCGATAAAGCCCGGAGCCTGATCGAACATCCGCGACAAGAGGGCTTTCAGTGTCGTCCCAGCGGGCGACAGACTGAGCGCTTCGTCTTTGATCACGTGAAATTCCTCGGGTTGAGACGGTGCTACCTGGGCTAACTATCACTTCTCGCAGAACACGCAAAACAGATTGAAATGACGCTTTCAGACGATATGCCGTTGGCAGCCGCAATTGGCGGTCTCTTGACGCGCGTCAAGGCATCGGGCGCTGGCGCCTGCAATCATCGAGAATTGCCCCATTTCCGCGAAAGGCACCCGCAATGTCCTACAAGTCAATCATCGTGAACCTCGCCATCGATGCCGCTCCTGAACCCATAGTGAGGGTGGGGATCGAACTTGCCGAACGATTTGGAGCGCATCTGATCGGCCTGGCGGCTGCGGATGTTCCGCCTTTGGTCGCGACTGGCGACGGTATGGTCTACGAAGGCGAGGTCATGCAGATCCAGCGAACGGAGATCGAAAAGCGGCTCGCAGAATTACGTGACGTGTTCGAGTCGCTTGTCCCAGCTTCGATCACAACCGAATGGGAGCAAGCGGTCTGCAGTCCGACCCGCCTGCTCAGTGCAGAAGCGGCCGCGGCCGATCTCATCGTCACCGGCGGCGTTGATGGCGACAATGTCTTTCGCGCCGTGGATATCGGCAGCCTTGCACTCGGGACGGGGCGGCCAGTCTTGGTCACTGCCAGCAATATCGAGCATATCCGCGCGAAAACCATGCTGGTTGCCTGGAAGGACACACGGGAGGCACGGCGGGCGATAGCCGATGCACTGCCTTTCCTGGGCAAGGCGAACGAGGTCGTCGTCGCCACAATTGACACCAGTCGTGACGAGAGCATTCGTGACAGCCTCACCGATGTCGCGGTTTTTCTCGAACACCATGGCATCAAGGCGCAAACCGAGCTGATCGCCGGCGAGGCTGATGGCGACAGGCTGCTGACTTTCGCACGCTCCATCCATGCGGATCTGATCGTCTCTGGCGCATACGGCCATAGCCGCTTGCGGGAATGGGCTTTTGGCGGTGTCACCCGCACGCTCATCGAAGAGAGCGGCATAAGCCGCTTCATGTCGTATTGATGACAAGCGAAGCTGACCAGCAATCCGTGCCGCCGGACGGCGCCGCTTATTGGTCGATCGAGACCGATGACCTCCTGCGGAGCCTCAAGACGTCGCCATCGGGGCTTGCCGCCTCCGATGCCGCATCGCGGCTGGCAAAATTCGGCCGAAACACACCGGCGTCGACGTCCAGCGCATCGGCCCTGGCAGTGTTTGCCCGCCAGTTCCGCAGCCCGCTGGTCCTGATCCTGATTTTCGCGGCCGGCGTGTCCGCTTTCGTGGGGGAGGGCCAGGAGGCTGCGATCATCAGCGCGATCGTGTTGGCAAGCTGCGTCCTGAGCTTCACCCAGGAGTACGGTGCCTCGCGGGCAACCGAAGCACTGAAACAGCGTACTTCGCGAAAGGCTATCGTGTTGCGTGATGGTGTCGAGTGCTCGGTCGCCGCCGAAGACATCGTGCCGGGTGACGTAATCCGGCTTTCGGCAGGAAACCTCATCCCTGCCGACGGTGTCATTCTGGACGCGCGCGATTTCAACGTCAGCGAGGCCGTGCTGACCGGCGAGACCTTCCCCGCCGTGAAGACCCCGGGACGATCCGCGCCGAATGCCGCGCTCACACTGCGCACCAACGCGGTCTTTATGGGCACATCCGTCCGTAGCGGCACCGCAACCGTGCTTGCAGCAGCAACCGGGACCCGCACGGAATTCGCGTCGATCGCCGCGGCCCTGGAGCGACAAATTCCCGAAACAGGGTTTGGCCGGGGCATCCGGCTGTTCGGCTATCTGATGACCGAGATCATGCTGGCGATCGTCATCGTGGTGTTCTTCGCCAATCTGCTGCTGCACCGACCGCTGATTGACTCGCTGCTGTTTTCGCTGGCACTGGCGGTGGGCCTCACGCCGGAGCTTCTCCCGGCTATTATCAGCGTGACCCTTGCTCGTGGTGCCCGCGCCATGGCCGCCAATGGCGTCATCGTGCGCCGTCTCGATGCCATCGAGAACCTGGGCAGCATGGATCTGCTGTGCACTGACAAGACGGGGACGCTGACGGAAGGCGTCATCCACCTGGATGGATGGCTCGATGTCGATGGCAGTCCGTCAACCGATGTTCTGCTCTGGGCACGTCTCAACGCGACCCTGCAGACCGGACTGAAGAACCCGCTGGACGAAGCGATCGCAACCGCTCCGGGCGAGGGCGGATCGTTGGCCGCCTTCTCCAAGGTCGACGAAATCCCCTATGATTTCATTCGCAAGCGGCTTTCCGTTGTAGTGCGGACCAATGACGCCGAAGATCTTCTGATTACCAAAGGCGCCGTAAAAAATATCCTCGAAACCTGCGGCTTTGTGCGAACGGCGAAGGGGCTGGAACCTCTCAATGAAATGCACCGTGCTGCAATCGACGAAAAATTCCGGCGCTGGAGTGCGGACGGCTACCGCGTTCTGGGCCTGGCAATCCGTCGGTTTGAGAGCGCAAAACCGTTCAGCAGGAAAGACGAGATCGATCTCGCCTTCGCGGGCTTCCTGCTTTTCCTCGACCCGCCAAAGAAAGGCGTCAAGGAGACGCTCGCCGAACTCGCCCAGCGTGGTATCGCCGTAAAGGTCATTTCTGGCGACAACCGTTACGTTGCCGCACATCTCGCCCAGACGATCGGCTTGCACGCCGACAGGATTATGACCGGCGAGGAGCTTTCGAAATTGACGAAGAGCGCCCTCTTCGCAGGCGTGCAGCACACCGACCTCTTCGTCGAGATCGACCCCAACCAGAAGGAGCGCATCGTTCACGCTTTGCGGAGCAGGGGCCATGTCGTAGGCTACCTTGGCGACGGTATCAATGATGCGCCTGCCCTTCATGAGGCCGACATAGGCATCTCGGTCGACAGCGCTGTCGATGTTGCGCGCGAAGCGGCCGATATCATCCTACTCAAACAGGATCTAGGCGTGCTTGTGCGCGGCGTCGACGATGGTCGCAAGACCTTCGCGAACACGATGAAGTACATTTCCATCACCACCAGCGCCAATTTCGGCAATATGATCAGCATGGCCGTTGCCTCGATGTTCCTGCCTTTCCTGCCGCTACTGGCCAAGCAGATCCTGCTCAATAACTTCCTTTCCGACGTTCCTTCACTCGCCATTGCAAGCGACAACGTCGATCCCGACCAACTGCGCCGGCCTCGCCACTGGGATATCCGTTTTGTGCGGCGGTTCATGATCAGCTTTGGCCTCGTCAGTTCGCTCTTCGACGTCGCGACCTTCGCATTCCTTCTGTTTTTTGCGCACGCCACGGAGGCCGCATTCCAGACCGCGTGGTTCGTCGAGTCGTTGCTGACGGAGCTTGCCATTGTGCTCATTGTGCGCACGCACAGGGTTTTCTGGGCGAGCCGTCCGAGCCCGTTGCTTGCCTGGTTTACATTGGCCGTCGGGATTATCGCGATCATGATCCCCTATCTGCCGTTTGCAGCCTGGTTCGGCTTCGTGCCCTTGCCTCTGCCCGTGCTTGCCGTGCTTGTCGTGATTACCGCGCTCTATTTACTCGCCTCTGAGGCGACCAAGCGCTGGTTTTTCGGACAAGAGAACCGCAACTCGCACCGGAAGAGGGAGCATTCGATTGAAAGAGTAGCCAAGCCTCGTGCAGCCTGTCCGAGATCATAGGGCCGTGCGGACGCTTGAAGCGACGGCGAAAAGAAGCGCAGGAATTCTGCCCTATCGAGGATCTGACAAGGGTCTGCAGGTGCTGCTTGTCCATCCTGGAGGCCCGTTGTGGCAAAGGCGCGATCTTGGCGCCTTGTCGATTGCCAAAGGCGAGTATGACGAAAGCGAGCTGCCCGAGGCAGCGGCACGACGTGAGTTCACGGAAGAGAGAGACTGGGAGCCCAAGGGAACCCTGCTCACTCTGGGTCAATTGCGCCAGCGAGGAGGCAAACTCATCCCTGCATTCGCGTTCGAAGGCGACTTCGATACCGCGACGTTGCGCAGCAACCTGTTTGAGATGGAACGGCCGCCACGCAGCGATCGGGTACAGTCGTTTGCCAAGATCGATCGTGGTGAATGGCTGGATTGAACACTGGCCAGGGACAAGCTGGTGGTCGGTCAACGGCCTTTTCTCGACCGCCTCGTCGCGTCGGTTTAGCCCTCAAGGGCTTGTCAGCTGATCGCCTGTTGATCGAGATCAACGCCGCCTGCTGCCAACATGCCAATGATCAGCAATAGGCAGGAGTGATCACCATGACCTTTCTCGATTACGTGATTTCAGTCGACGCCAGAACCGCTTTGATGGGTCGCATGATGCAGAAGCTCGGCGTCGACAGACAATTGAAGGTCGTAGCCGACCATGAGGCCGTCACCGGCCGGGCGGTGGACCGCTGCCGTTCCTGTGGGCATCAGGATGAATGCTCGGTCTGGCTCAACGAACACCAGCAAGCCGACAACCCGCCAGACTATTGCCGCAATAGCGACTTGATCGCTCGACTGCAGCATGCGGCTGGCCAACGCTAGCCGTTCGAGTCCTCGGCCTGGACCATGTCGTGCTGTGCGTGTTCTGACGAGAGTCAACGCAACCCACGTTTTGCAGTTGATAAGGTGTTGCATTCGACGGGCGCTTACGCGGAGGCAAAACACTGGCAGAAAAAGTTGCGGGCGCGGCGCTTATTGCCTTTGCCCTGTTACGCCATCGACCATTGATCCCCTGGTCGCACCTTGAGCGCGGCGAAGCCTTGGGCGAGGACTAGCAACACAGAGAGGCAATGGTGTGCCTCGCCACGGGTCAATGTCAGCTCCGCTACGAAACAAGGACCACCGACACGGGATCGGCGCAGAAGAGATTGTCCTTGACAGCATTGACGCCGGCGACGTTTTCGGCGGCGACTATCGCTGCCTGGCGCTCGCGTTCGTCGAAGATGGCGCCGCTCAGTTTCACGATGCCACTGTCCACCGTCACGTTGATCAAGTCGTTGCCGGCCCATTTCTGCGCCGCAAGCTCGGTTATGATGTTCTGCCGAATCTGTTCGTCGTCGATGACCGTGGCGGCACCATCCGGAAGAATGCCGAGCAATGCCCGCAGAAGATCAGAGCGGGTGACGATGCCAACGACTTTCCCGCCGTCGATGACCGGAATGCGTTTGACATGGTGACGCGTCATGAGCTCGACGATTTTCCCGAGCGATGCCGCTGGGGATGCCGTCACGACATCTTGCGACATCACCTCCTCAACCCGTCGGCCATTGGCCCGGACATATTGGTCGGCGGCCTTCCCGGGGCTGACGAGAAACTCCAGCCAGCGCGAGCGCTTGTGTTCCGTGCCCAGTTCTCCTCGTCGCAGGAAATCGCCCTCGCTGAGGATCCCGACCAGCCTGCCGTCGCTGCGAATGACGGGGAGGCCACTCACCTTTTTGGCGAGCATCAACCCGGCCGCCTCGGCGATCGATGCGGACGGGTCTATGCCGACGACCGGCTTGCTCATTATGGCTGCGGCTTGCATCTTCGTTCTCCGGAGTTTTCCAAACCTCCGGCTTCTTAGGAGTCACATGTATAAAGCGCCTTGATCTGCATCATTTTGCCATCGAGACAAATGGTCCATGTGTGGGGTCGCGAATGACGGGCCTGTGCCCGTCAACCAGAGATCGCGGTCTTGGCGACATTCACGCCAAGTTCGTAGACAAGCAGACCACCATAATAGGCAGTCGTGGTGACCAGCACCGCTCCGCCAATTTCAATCAGAGGAATGGCGATCGTCACAGCCCGGAACTCGCGGTTCCGAATCCAAAGCGCAAGCCTCACAAATCCCCAGATCAGGAAGGCAAAAGCAGTGATACCTCCCAGGCTTTCGTGGATTTCCGCGATATCGCTGCTGAAGCCGGCCGCTTCGGCGTGATCCAGGGCAAGACCGCCGAAGAACCAGGTTCCAAGGGCGAACACGCCGGCAGCCAGGGCCACAAACGTGGAAATCGTGCCGGCGCCCGATTTTCTCGTGACGGCGTTGCCACCAGCCAGCGCTACAAGGTCGATAGCCGCAAGCGTGTAGATCAGAACAATGGGAAAATGAACAAGAATGGGGTGGATGTGTTGAATGGGGACCATGAAATGCTCCAGGGATTGGTAAGGGACTTTGGATAATTGCCAGCCTTGCAGCGAGCCTTGGCCCGCCACGCACAGCGAAGGGAAGACCTAGTCGTTTTCGTCCGCCTCATCGCCTTGCCGGTCGTCACACTCATCGTCGCCACCCTTAATCGCTTTCGGAGTGGAGGCGTCCTGCATCGGGATGGCCTGCAGATCGATCGGGCCGGATGGGACAACAGACGATGACGCCCCACATGATCCTTCGTCCAATTCAGCGGCCGCGGGCAGGGCAAAGATCGTGAGGCTTGCAAGTGCTGCAAGGACAAGCATGGAATTGCGCATGGTCTGGTATCCTTCTCGGCGCGGCCATGATTGGACGCGATGATGCCCTGGTATGGACCCTTTGCTTGCCGTGGGCTGAGGATAACTGACAGCAAATTGAAAGCTGCAACGTGCGACATGCCTTGCCGATGAGAAGACAATGGAAGCGTTTGGCGGTGCTGGGTCTCGCTGGACTTATCCTGGCAATGCCTCTCGTTGCCCGTGCCGACGAGGACGATGACGGCGACCATGACCGGGCGCGGGATTTGTACGAGCACGGCGAAATCAAGGGCCTTGCCGACATACTGGACCTTGTCCGCGCCAAAGCTCCCGGCGATGTTATTGCGGTCGATCTCATCCGCGAGGCCGACAGATGGGTCTACCGGTTCCAGGTCTTGGGTGCCGATGGCAGGCGAAAGACCGTCGACGTCGACGCCGGCGCCGGTGTCATCATGCGCGATGGGGAGGGTGACTGATGAAGATCCTCCTCGCCGAAGACGAGCCCCGTATCGCTGCCGATATCGCGACCGCCCTCAAGGCATCCGGAATGGCGGTCGATATCGTAAGGGATGGTGAAGCTGCCTGGTTCGCAGGCGATGTCGAGAATTACGACGCCGCGATTCTGGATCTCGGATTGCCCAAGCTCGATGGTCTTACGGTCTTGAAGCGCTGGCGGGCCAATGAGCGCAGGTTTCCGGTTCTCATCCTGACCGCAAGAGGCATGTGGACCGAACGTGTCGACGGCATCAATTCCGGCGCTGACGACTATCTTCCCAAGCCTTTTGAAATGGAAGAACTGCTCGCTCGGTTGCGCGCCATCCTGCGCCGCTCGGCCGGGCAGGCGGCACCCGTGTTGAGGTCAGGGCCGCTGCTCTTGGACACACGCCAGATGCGCATTTCGCTACGCGGCATCCCCGTTTCCCTGTCGCCGCTGGAATACCGGCTCCTGGCATTTCTGATGCATCACGCCGGGCGGGTGGTGGCGCCGACCGAATTGGCCGAACATTTGTACGATTCAGGCAACGATCGCGATCCGAATGCGATTGAGGTCATTGTAGCGAGGTTGCGACGGAAACTCGGCAGCGATGTCATCGAAACGCGACGTGGGTTCGGGTATCTGATGCCCGATGATCCCGCTTGATGGCCAACTCGATCCGCTTCCGGTTGTGGTTGGCTGCGACAATCTCGATTCTTGTCGCGCTCGGCATCGCCGGCGCGGGCTTGCGTTATCTGTTCGAACTCCACGTCGAGCGGCGCGTGGTGGGCGAGTTGACGGTCGACCTCAACGAACTGATCGGCGCAACGGCTTTCGCCGGCGATGGCCGACTTGTCGTGACCCCAGTGCTGACCGATCCGCGGTTTGCCAACCCACTCTCCGGTTACTATTGGCAGGTGGAGGACATCACCACCGGCAGCCTCGAGCGTTCGCGATCATTGTGGGACGCCAAGCTGCTCCTGCCTGCCCAGAGCGCAAGTGGTGGGCTGCGAACGGTCGAGGAGTTCACGGGCCCGGGCGGAGAACTCAGCATTGCAGTCGAGCGTACGATCATCGATGCCGGAGGCCGGTCGTTTCGCGCCATCGTGGCGGAAGATCATCGAACCGTTGAGCTATCTGTAAGCGAATATGTTCGCGACCTTGCTCCGGCTCTCTTGATGCTCGCTGCAGTTCTTATGGCCGCGTTTTTCATCCAGATCACCATCGGCCTTGCACCGCTGGAGACCTTGCGGGTCGCCGTCAGAAACGTGATCGCACAACGAACGACACGGCTCGATGTGGCGGCACCAAGCGAGGTGCAGCCGCTCGCGGACGAAATCAATCGTCTTCTCAATGCCCAGGAAAAGGCCCTTGCCCGAGCCCGCTCGCGTGCCACCGATCTGGCACATGGCCTCAAGACGCCGCTGCAAGTGCTGTCGGCCGACATTCGTGCGTTGAGAAAGAAGGGCGAGACGGACTTGGCCGACGAGATCGAGAAGAGCGCCGCAGCGATCCGGCGCCATGTCGAGCGGGAGCTCGCGCGCGCCCGCCTCGCGCCCGGCATCTCCGGCAAGGCATCCTGCCTCGTGTCGGAAGTCGCGGCTGGGGTCATTGCCGTCGTCAAACGGACGCCAAGCGGCAAGCAGCTTTCATTCAAGATGACTGTCCCGGAGGATCTCACAGCGCCGATCGATGAGGGTGACCTGTCGGAAATCCTCGGCAATCTGGTCGAGAACGCGGCGCGCTACGCAAAATCGTCAGTGCAGGTCGATGCATCCGCCGCCGCTGGCAAGGTGACCATCACTGTCGCCGACGACGGACCCGGCATACCGAATGCGGATCGCCAATCCGCCTTGTCACGTGGCGTTCAGCTCGACAGCAAGGGCGGCAGCAACGGCCTCGGCCTGGCCATCGTTTCCGACATCGTCGAAGCCTACGGCGGGTGTCTTGCCATGACCAACGCCGACCCGGGCCTGGTCGTGACCATTTCCTTGCCACGACACAATTGACCCTGCTTCAAGCAAAACCTGGGAAGTAGTCGACCCTTATCTTCGAGCGGCGCACGCCCATGGCCAGCAGTTTCTGACGCAGCGCCTTGACCATCGCCTGCGGGCCGGAAATATAGAATGTGCGTTCGAGATAGTCAGGTATGGCCAAACGTATTAGGCGCTCGTCGATGTGACCGGGATACTGCCCGCGCTCGCCACCGCGCGCCACGGCGTGGACCGTCTTGATGCCAAGTTCCTGCCTGGCCGCGCCAAGCACGTCGCGATAGGCAATATCCTGCTGGCCTTCGGTTCCGTAGAGGACGACGATCGGCCGCCGCTCCTTGCGGTCGAGGAGATATTGCAGCATCGAGCGGAACGGCGTGATGCCGATGCCTCCGGCCAGGAAAGCGATCTTGGTTTCATGCCGGGCGGGCAGCGTGAAGTTGCCGGCCAGTTGCGCGGCGTGGATCGTGCTGCCCGGCCTCATGGTCATCAATTCGCGCTTGAAGGCACTTGATTGTGGATAAAACTTGACGCCGAGACGGATCGTTTCCTCCGTCGGCGCAGAGGCCACCGTGAAATAGCGGCGGTTGCCGCGATTGTCGGCACGATCGAGGCCAAGCGTCCATTCGAGATACTGGCCGGGCTCAAAGGCGAGTTTGCGCGGCGACCGGAAGACGAAGTCAAAGCTGTCGACAGCCGATTGCTCAATGCGCTCAAGAGTCAGCACGAAGCGTCCCTTGGGGCCTGCCGCATAGGCAAACAGGTTGCCGGCAAGCAGCGCCAGTTCCGGCGTGAAATAGAACGAGCCGATATGGATGTTGGGAGCAAACAGAAAGCCGACGATGGCGGCAAAGGCGATACGCGGCCAACGCATCGTCGGCGCGGTCAGCGGCTCGGTCAGCATCACAAAGGCAAAGAACAGCAGAGGCGACGAACCGAGTGTCTCCGCTAGTGCGGTCCGGTACTGCGACGGGTCCGTGGTTGCCAAAATGGTCGCCAGCGCCACGACAACAAAGGTCGAGACAAGATCAAGCCGGCGCAGTTTGCGGACAATGAGCATGCCACCGACGAGCACGAGAGGAAGCAACGGCAAATTGCCGCCGACCCACCAGGTGGCGGGTTGGTCGAGCAGCAGCGCGGACACCGCCACGCCCAGCGCAGCCGGATTGAAAAGGTGCTTCCGGCCGATGGCGAGAATGAACTTGGATGATATCGCCCAGACGGATGCGAATGCCACCGCCGCAATCCCTTTGATGTCCGTGACCGCTACCGGATCGAGGATGAGCGCCAGGATGAATGCGGTGATGTAGACGGATTCATTGTTGGCCGGGACCGCGAAGACATATGCAAAAATCCTGTTGGTGATCCAGCAGGCGGCCAACGCCAAAGCCGTCGTGAAGGCGAGCGCAATCGGATCATGTGGCACGAGCCTGACGAAGCCGAACACGAACGCCGCGCCGACCAGCGCCATCAGATAGTAGAGGATCAGCCTGTACATGGTCAGGTGATCCAGAAATCGGTCGATGGTCTTGATCATGGCAGGCAAAGGGCTCCGAACCCGGTTGTCGGCGTGGCGCGGCCATTGGCGTCGACGAGATAGCCCTCCAGGCCAGGCGTCTGCTCGATGAAGAGAATGCCGTCCCGCCCCATGGCGAACGCCGCGGTGGCGAAACGATCGGCTTCAAGCACATCCGCGCCGATGACGGTCAAACTGATGATGTCCTGGATCGGACTGCCAAATCCATGCGGGTTGTAGATGTGCTGGCCTCGGACATAGGTGCCGGAGGTCGCGACGCCGCGGCCGCGGGGATAGACGACCTTTACGATCTCGTTCGCATTGAACGGATTGCGGATGCCGACGCTCCAGTCCTGGCCCGATGCATTCTTGCCGCTGGACTGGATATCGCCACCCGCCTCGATGAAGAAATCGCTGATGCCGGCCCGTTGAACAATCCTCGCGGCATTGCGAATGGCCCAGCCCTTGACGATGCCGGAAGGATCGAGCGACCCGTCGGGCTTGCGAATATCGAAGTATCCGTCCGTCTCGTCTTTTGTCTGTCTGGCAATGGCCAGCACTTCCATCATCTCGCCGCTCCAGTCGACGACCGGAACGTCGCCGCGGTTGATGGCCGCGATCTCGCTGTCGGCCCGGTACGTGCTGAAGCGCCTGTCGACATGTTCAAAATAGCCAAAGACCGTGTCGATCAGTTCACCGGTCGACGCGCCACCGATGTCGACCGTGATGGGCATGCCCATCAAAATTCGCGTGTCGCGCATGATGCTATGACGACGCTTTCTTCAGCGCGCCACGCAGCGACTGGATGAAAGCCCTGCTGGTTAGCGTCGCGCCCGAAATGATGTCGACATTGGCGCTTTGGACGCTGATCGCTTCGTCGCGCAGCATGGGCAGCGCTTGCCTGTTGATGCTGATGGAGGTGCGGCGGTCGGATGGATATTTCAGCACTTTCAGCGCCGTAAGCTGCCCGCCTTGTACGAGGGCCTGAATCTGGATGATGCCGTAGTAGGCATCGGCCGTGGGGCCGGTGTAGACGCCGTCGGCATAGCCGTGTGCGGCGAGCTTCATGCCGACCCGGACGACATGTGCTGGCGCATCCGGATATGCCGGCCGCGGCTGTGGGACAGGTATGTAGACGGCAGGAGTTACGGCGAATGAAGGTACCGATGGCGCTGGATCGGAGGCAGCCGGAGCCACTGGCTGCGCCAGTGGCGTTCGCGACGGTTGTGGTGCGACCGGCACTGTCTGCTTGACTGGATCATTTGGTCGTTCGGCGGGAACTGCTATGCCCGCTGTCGTTTCCCGGGCAATCGGGAACCTTGTTCTGAATTGGGGATCGAGGGGCGCCGGGGAGGTGCGAAGCATCGGCAAAGCCGCAGCGGATGCGGGCTCTTTTGGCTGCTCGGAAGGCACATCTGCTGCATCGGCCGGCAGCGCTTCGCCAAGCATATCGTTTGCCGGATCCTTGCCGGCCTGATCCCAGACATAAGCGCCCGAGGCGGCGATCACGAAAAGTGACAAGGCAATCTGTTTCATCGGAATGTGCTTCCACGTTGAATCTTGAAGGGTGACCCGTCTGGTCCGCTTCGGATGCAATATCCCACGGCCAAGCTGACAACTGGCTGTCAGCGGGCTGCGACCCGTCAACGTCATGGACGACATCAAGTCGATTTGTCATAGATCAAGATATTCGCATAAAGCCCGAGCTAAGAGGGCTCTCTCAAGGAGGTAGCTGCCATGACTGTTGCCAATGAGACGGCCGGATACACCGCAACCCAGATTCTGCTGCATTGGGTGATTGCGGCGTTGATCGTCCTACAGCTCATCCTCGGTGAGGACATCAAGCCGGCTTACCGGGCGTTCTCACGCGGCACCGAGCCGGCAGCTGGCGATATCTTCAACGCGAATATTCATGTGTATGTCGGTTTGGCGGTCCTGGTGCTGGCGATCTGGCGGTTTGCGGTCCGACTTATGGTTGGTGTGCCGGCTGCACCATCGGAAGAAAGCGCATTGTTAAAGCGTCTCGCCGCTGCCGCCCATTTCCTTCTCTACCTGTTCATTTTCGGGATGCCGATTACCGGAGCGCTAGCATGGTACTTCAACATTCGAGCGATGGGTGAGATACACGAACTCGCCAAGCCAGTGATCATCATTGTCGTCGGGCTCCATGCCGTGGCGGCGCTATGGCAGCATTTCTTTGTGAAATCGGACGTCCTCGTCAGGATGCTGCGACCCGCTGGACGGCGCGCGCCGTGATGCGATGAGCCGCCTGCACAGTGAAAACCATCTCGTATCGCCACCGCTGCGCGCGGCCGTGCTTGGCGGTAATGATGAACGCAGCCAGACTCTGAGCGACAGGAACTTGCAGGCATCTATGTGAAGCGCGGCGCGGAGGGCCAGCCTGATCGTTGGCGTGGCGGCGGCCAATGCAACGGCGTCAACGTTCTGGTGGCCGGCGTCGCCGGGTTGGTCGCCGGTGCGATGTCGATGGCGGCCGGCGAATGTCGTCGAGACGATGCCAGCCGACACTGGCCTTGCAAGTCCCAACCAGTTGATGGCCAGGGACGCGCTTGGCATGCCAACTCGCCTCGCTCAATGGTCGAGGTCGGCTGGTATCGGACTGCGAAATGACCGAGACAGCGCCTGACGAACTCTGCATTTCGGAATTGACTGCGGCGCGGCCGATCCAGGCGGCGCTGGCCTCGGCGGTGGCATTTTTCAGATGGCGCGGACATGCCATTTGCAATGGTGCTCGTTTCACCAACAGCGTGGCTTGCCGCAACGGTGACCGCTTCGTCGCGCCGAATGCCGGCCCCTTGTCAGGAGCATCGCGACATAGGCCGAAACCGGCAAGCGCGACATTCCCTAGTAGTCTGAGTTGGCCGCGTCAGAAATGCTCGCCGGCCTTGAACGGTCCGATGCGGGTGCCTGCAGCGATCAGATAGGCGGTCGACCAGCCGATGAGCAAGAAGCCGTTGACGCCCTCGAGTGCCGCCAGGACACGCCATGCATGGGCGGGCACAATGTCGCCGTACCCAACCGTCGAGAAAGTGATGGTGGAGAAGTACAACGCAGTTTCGAAGTCGGCGAAGATGTTGAGCATCCGGTACAACCCAGCCCAAAGCCAGACCTCGGCGGTCATGATCGCAAAAAGGCCCATCACTACGCTGATCATTGCGACGATACGGCTGCGGCGCCCGTGCATGCGGAAGCGGGCGACCATGTGCCCCATCGCATGTGTGACGGCGATCAGACCAAATGTGTGGACGAGAACGGTCAGACTGATGACGACAGTGCCGATGAGAAGATTTAGGGCCATTCGCGGAAGGTAGAAATCGCGGCGGCAAACTTCCTTGCGCAAAATCAAAAGCTGTCGACGGCCTGTGAGCCTAAGCATAGCCAGCAGATTGTGGTATTGCTCAGCCAGATCGATCTCCGCCTTGCGTCCTTTCTTCGCGAAGAGGTCAAGGTCGAGATCGGCTCCGACGAGCGGAGATCGGCCACAGGGCGGCAAGGATGACGCCTTTCTTCGACGGCTGTAGCGGATTTTATTATCTAACCTTGCAGCCTAATCGCTGTGGCCCCTTTCGGTATCAGTTCGCCATGGCTCGAGAGGATGACGATGCGTTGCCGCAGCCGCTGCAGCAGCGCATGGAGGATGCGCTTGCCCTGTTCGGCCGCGAGATGCTCGATTGGTTCGTCCAAAAGGATGACGGGCCTGTCGGAAAGCCATGATCGGGCGAGATTCAGCCTTTGCGCCTCACCCAGTGACAGCACATCTTGCGTGATCCATCCATCCAGGCCGCCAGCCGCTCTCATCCTGCCCTGGAGTTCCACTGCGTCCAGCGCGCGCCACAGCTCATCGTCGCTGGCGTGCGGGGCAAACAGGTTCTCGCGCACTGTGTCGGCAAGAACCGTCGCATCGTGGGCGCAGAAGCAACTCATGGCGCGGCGCGCATCCGCACTGAGCTCGATATCATCACCCAGGAGGCATTCGTCACTGGCGTCGAGCCAGCCAGCGATCTGCTTCAACAGCGAGGTCTTGCCGCAGCCACTGGCACCATGCAGGACAGTTGGCCTGCCGGCCTTGAGGGTCGCGCTTATTGGCCTGCCGATCAGCCGGCCATCCGCTGCGTGGCGCGGCAACCGGTCCAACGTCAACGACGAGATCCGTTCCGTGACATGCTTACGCGTTACGCCATCCGGCGCGTTCCATTGAGCCAGAGCCGATCGGGCTGCTTTCTCGCGCGCGAAGGCGACGACGATCTTCGATGTGCCCAACACCGATTCAGCGACGGCCAGCCAGGCGAAGGCCAGTAGGGCAGGCGGCAGCAGTGCCTCGCCACGCAGACCTGACAACCAGGCGGACACCAGAATGCTCAGCATTGCACAAGGCGCAAGGCAGTTGGCCAGCGTGTCGAGCAGTGCCTGCCAGTGGCGAAGCGCCATCGCGCGCGTCTGGGCATTGGCGTAACCGTCGAACGGCGCTTCGATCGTGAGACCCCAGCGGCGTTCGCCTTGCAATGGCACCACGGCCTGTATCGCGGCGCCAAGCAGGCGGGAGGCCTGCTGCCTGCTTTCGCGCATGGCCGCCAGATCGGCGTCGGCTCGGTTTGCGAGGAAATAGGCCCCGACGATGTTTACCGAGATGAGCGACAGGATCGGCACGACTGCCAGCGGCGCTATCAACAGGGTCGCTGCGACAAGCAAGAGAATGGCGACGCCAAGGGTCGCTGACGGCAGGCTTACGCGCAGGCGCGCATAATCCACGTCCTCGACCTCGTCGAGATAGTCGGCAAGGCGGTCCTGATTGCCAAGCTGCCAGCCGGCCTTGCGCACGGACGGTGCCGCGGCCATCGCGGCGAACAGCGTCGAACGGCGAAGAACCTGATCGGTGAGCGCCGCCCGATGGCCGACAACGCGCTCGCCATATTTGGCCGCCGTCCGGGTCAGAGCGAACAGGCGTATGAATGCGGCCGGCACATGGAAGTTGAATGTCAACGCGGCGGGCGTCAGGCCCGCCAGTGCGACAGCGCCGAGAAACCAAATGGACACGCCGGTCAGCAGGATTCCGCCCGCCAGGGCGGCAAGCGCCAAACCCAGGGCGAGGCGCCACGGTGCCCTGTTTCGAACTGGCTCTTGCGGTGGGCCGATCCGCGATTGCTCGGTGACCGAGGACGCGGCGGCGTTCATGCGACGTTCTCCCGTGCCTGACCGTTGTCCGCGCCGAGGTCTATGGTTGTGCCGGCAAGCATGGCCAGGCTTGTGTCATGCGTTGCCACCAGGACGATCCGGCTGCACGCCGCCTCCACAAGCGCACGACGCACCATCGCGGCGCTGCCGGGATCAAGCTTGGCGGTCGGCTCGTCGGCAAAGATGGCCCGGCCCGAGATCAGCGCACGCGCCAGGCCAATACGCAGCCGTTGTCCGCCGGAGAGGTTTTCACCGCCGGCCTGGATCAGCGCGTCAAGCCCGCCGGGCAGAAGCACTTCGTCGAGAAGACCGACAGTGCCCGCAGCAAGCAACAGCCGGGTCCGGCAACATGGGCCGTTTCGCCAGGCGATGGCGCCGCCAAGCGTGCCTTCCGGCACATAGATGTCGGTGGAGCACCAAGCGATGCCTGGGCGGGTGTAGAGATCCGCTTCGAAAGATGGCGCGGACCCGATCCCGGCAAGGTGGCGCAGCAGGGTCGACTTGCCCGATCCGCTCGGTCCGGTGATGGCTACCAACCCGGTGCGGGGCAGAAGCGATGCGGCACCGGCCAGATCTCGGGTCACGATGGCGGCTTCGAAAGCCGACGATTGCGGATGAGCGGCCAGAACGAGGGTATCGAGCGCGGTGGCGGCGGCGAGGCCCTCGGCCTTGGCGTGATACTGCTCCGCGTAGCGCCGGAACGGGGCGAAATACTCCGGCGCGATCATCAGGATGAACAGGCTCTGCCAGAGCTGGAGGTCGGCGAAGCCAGGGATGCTGACGAGCTTGAGATGGCCGAGGCCGAGAAACACGGCGAGCATCGCGATCGACAGCGACGAGAAGAAGTCGATGATGCCGGCGTTGAGGAAGGCGATCCTGAGCACGCCCATCGTGCCCGAGGCGTAGGTATCCAGCCGCACCGCGAGCTTGCGCCTTTCCCGGCTCAGCGCGTGGTTTCCAAGAATGGTCGGCAAGGTGCGGATGCGATCGGCGAACTGTGCAGCGAGACGGCCGAACGCTCTTTCCTGAGCCTCGGCGCCGCTGCGGATCGCGCCGCCAATCAGAGCGAAAAAAACGATCATCACCGGGGTCAGAACGACGAGCGCCAGTGCCGCCTCCCACGAAACAGCGAGGATCACGGTTGCGGCAAGCAGCGGGCCCAGCCCCAGCATGGTTGACGCGAGGCGATGCCCGACCGCCAGGCCGGCCACGGCTTGCGGATAGCGTTGCAGTCCGGCGATCAAAGCTCCGAGCGGCTTCGCCTGGATGTCGCCGGGAAGAGCCGCGGCTAGGGCTCGACGCACCGACTCGAGCAGGCCGTTGGCGACTTTCAATTCCGTGTTGGCGACGGCTAGGTCGGCCCCCAGGCCGACGACAGAGCCGAGAATCAGGCTGACCAGCGCCGCGCCAAGCAGCAGCCAGCTTGCATTCCCGGAGATCATACGGCCCACGAACATTGCCGCCAGACCTACGAAGGCAAGCCGCAGCACCGCGCGCGCCGCTTGCAATGCAAGGGCGCAACGCAGACCGGGAGCGGCAAGGCCGCGGGCAACGCAAAGTGTCTTGCCGGGGGCAGGCGCCCCTGGCTTGGCCGCTTCCGGCGGATTTGCCTCCGTTGGGCGTTTGCCGCAGTGTTTCAGGACAGTTTCGAGCATGACAGCTCAATCTCATGCCGGGGCCATCAGTGAATTGACGCACATCAAAAGGCGCGACCGCCGAACACGCTATCGAAGGGCACGCCTAACGGAGCTCTCCCATGACCAACCCACTGCTTGTGGAGTTGTCGCGGCTGCAATTTGCATTGACTGCGATGTACCACTTCCTGTTCGTCCCGCTGACACTGGGTCTCTCTATCATGCTTGCGATGATGGAGACGGTCTACGTCATGACTGGCCGCGCGATTTGGCGCGACATGGTCAAATTCTGGGGCGTGCTGTTCGGCATCAATTTCGCCCTCGGTGTCGCCACCGGCATCACCATGGAATTCCAGTTCGGCATGAACTGGGCCTATTATTCTCACTATGTCGGAGACGTGTTCGGCGCCCCTCTCGCGATCGAGGGCCTAATGGCGTTCTTCCTGGAGGCGACCTTCGTCGGACTGTTTTTCTTCGGCTGGGAAAAGCTCTCGGCGCGCGCGCATCTCGTGGTAACCTGGCTTGTCGCGCTGGGCACCAATTTCTCGGCGCTATGGATCCTGATCGCCAATGGGTGGATGCAGAATCCCGTCGGCTCGGCCTTCAATCCCGACACGATGCGCATGGAAGTGACGGACTTCATGGCCGTCATCTTCAATCCGGTGGCGCAGGCGAAGTTCGTCCACACCGTTTCGGCGGGCTATGTCTGCGGCGCCGTCCTCGTGCTCGGCGTTTCGGCCTTCTACATGCTGCGCGGGCGCCACATCGATCTCGCCAAGCGCTCCTTCGTCATCGCTGCGGCCTTCGGCATGGCTTCCTCGCTGTCGGTCATCGTGCTTGGCGACGAGAGCGGCTATGCCATCACCGACAACCAGAAGATGAAGCTCGCCGCCATGGAGGCGATGTGGGAGACCGAGCCGGCTCCCGCCTCGTTCACGGCCTTCGGCGTACCCAGCATGAGCGATCGCACGACCCATTTCGCCGTGCATATCCCCTGGGTCATGGGCCTTATCGGCACGCGCTCGATCGACAAGGAAATCCCCGGAATCATCGAACTCGTCCAGAGGGCAGAGGGGCGCATTCGCAACGGGCTAACCGCTTATGACGCGCTCGAAAAACTCAAGCTCAACCATGCCGACGCAGCAGCACGCGCGAGCTTCGACGCGACAAGCAAGGATCTTGGCTACGCGCTGCTGGTAAAGCGCTACGTCGAGGATCCGCGCCTGGCCACTGACGATCAGATCAAGCAGGCAGCCTGGTCGACCGTGCCGGAGGTGCCGGCGATCTTCTTCACATTCCGGCTGATGGTCCTGTGCGGCTTCGTGCTGCTTGCGGTCTTTACACTCTCGCTCTGGCACACGATGCGCGAGACACCCGCGCCGCGCTGGCTGTTGCGCATGGCGCTGATCGCGATGCCATTGCCATGGCTTGCCGTGGAGCTCGGTTGGTTCGTCTCCGAATTCGGCCGCCAGCCTTGGATCATCGAGGGCATGCTGCCGACCTTCCTGGCAACGTCCGAGCTCGGCATTCCCGACCTTGTGATTACCATCCTGGGCTTCACCCTGGTCTATGGCGTGCTGGCCGTGATCGAGGTGAAGCTGATGCTGCAGGCGATAGCGAAAGGGCCGACTGTCGCCGCGGATATCACGCCTCCCGTCGGCGAAGGCATAAAAATCCATCTGGTCGCCGCCCAGTAAACGCGGGACCTGCAAGGAACAACGACGATGATCGATTTCCTCTTTAATTACGAAACGCTGCGGATCACATGGTGGGTGCTGCTGGGCGTCCTTTTGATCGGCTTCGCGGTGACCGACGGCTTTGACATGGGCGTCGGGGCACTGCTGCCCTTCGTGGCAAAAACCGATATCGAGCGGCGTGTTGCCATCAACACGATCGGGCCGGTCTGGGAAGGCAACCAGGTCTGGTTCGTGCTTGGTGGCGGCGCCATCTTCGCTGCGTGGCCGGCGCTCTACGCGTTGAGCTTCTCGGGCTTCTACCTCGCCATGTTCCTGGTTCTGTTCGCGATGATCCTGCGGCCGGTCGGCTTCAAATACCGCTCCAAGCGGGAGGATCCCCGCTGGCGCTCGAACTGGGACTGGGCACTATTCATCGGCGGCGCCGTGCCGGCGCTCATCTTCGGCGTGGCGGTGGGCAATGCGCTGAGAGGCGTGCCGTTCCACTTCTCCACCGACCTGCGGCCGTTCTATGAGGGCACCCTGTTCGGCCTGCTCAATCCGGTGGCGCTTTATTGCGGCCTGGTTTCGCTGACCATGCTTGTCATGCACGGCGCGGCCTGGCTGACATTCAAGGCGGAAGGGCCGGTGGCTGACCGCGCCCGCCTGATCGGCGGCAAGGCCGCGCTTGCCACCGCTGCCCTGTTTGCCGGCGGCGGCGTGCTTGTTTGGCTCGGGCTGCTCGGCGGCTATGAAGTGACCAGCGCCATCGTCTGGGGTGGTCCGTCCAATCCCCTCGGCAAGACAGTGATAGCGAATTCGAGCGCGTGGCTGCGCAACTTCAGTGCCACGCCGGTCCTCTGCTTGGTGCCCGCGCTCGGCATCGTGGCGCCGCTGGTCGCCGCGGCCGGCTTCCGAGCGCGTCGCGAAGGCCTCACTTTCCTCGCATCGAAGCTTGGCGTGCTCTGCATCGTTGCGACTGTCGGCCTGGCGATGTTTCCGATCATTCTGCCGTCAAGCAGCAATCCGGGCCATTCGCTTGCCGTGTTCGACGCATCCTCAAGCCGGGCGACGCTGCGCAACATGCTGATCGCAACTGTCATCTTCCTACCGCTGGTCCTTGCCTACACAGCCTGGGTCTACAGCGTGCTTTGGGGCAAGGTCAGCGAAACTTCGGTACGCGGGGCTGGTTCATCGGTGTACTGAAAAGAGATTGGAGATTGCCACGATGTGGTATTTTGCCTGGATCCTCGGGCTCGGACTGGCCGCCACGGTCGGCATCCTGAATGCCCTCTGGTACGAGTTGCGCGCGGTTCGCGCCCAAACGTCCGAGCAAATTGAGCACTTGGAAGCCCCATGAGGCGCCGCAACGAAACCTGTTGCGACAACACCTTCGCTATCAAGCCGCAGACGGGAAACCTTGCCCACGCCAGGCGCTGATGCCGCCACCCATATGCGTATCGTGCGCCTGCCCTGCCGCCATGGCGACGGCGATCGCTTGCGATGACCGGCCGCCGGCGTGGCAATAAAACACGACTGGTTTGCCGGATGGAATCCGGTCCATCTCTTCACGAAGCCTGCCTAGTGGAATATGGACGGCGCCGGCTATATGCCCAGATGCCCATTCGCCTTCCTCCCTGACATCGACAAGCGTGACAGCGTCACCCAGCTGACGCACTTGCGTCGGCGTCAGTGTCTTGGCCGCCGACCACGTTCCACATCCAGACATTGCACTTCTCCTGTTTTTCCGGAGGCAGCATGCTGGGCGCTGCCTATGAGATGTCGATCGCAACAGCTTATCGTCAGGGACAGAAAGCCGCGTGAAGCGCTTCGACGACGGTGAGCACCTCCGGCCGCGTGATGCGGTAATAGGCAGTCGTGCCTTCGCGGCGCGATTCGACCAGGCCGTCAGCACGCAATCGCATGAGTTGCTGCGACATCGGCACTTGCTCGATGCCAAGTAACTCGCGCAGTTCCGCCACTGAACGTTCATCCTTCCCCAACGCGCAGAGGACCAGCAACCGTTGCGGATGGGACAGGCTCCTGAGCAGCTCCGCCGCCTTTCCCGAAGCTGGGATCATCTCTTTTACATTCATACTCTTGAATTTAAAACTTTTGAATGTTAATTGCAAGCCCATCGATAGGCGCACGAGCAGTGAAATCCTTATCATCGCGCTCCCCGCCTTCGGAAATTGCGCCAGATCAACACAAGCCGGCTGCCTTGCTGTCAGTTTGCTCGAACGAGAAACATCGGGAGAAACCCTATGTCACATGTCGTCGTCCTCGGGGCCGGTCTTGGTGGAACCATCATGGCCTATGAAATGCGAGAGACGCTGCGCCGTGAGGACAGCCTCACCGTCGTCAATCTCGGCACATCCTATTCCTTTGTGCCTTCCAATCCCTGGGTAGCAGTCGGCTGGCGCAAGCGCGACGACATCACAGTCGATCTCGCCGCAACCTTCAAGCGGCGAAACATCGCGCTCAAACCCGAAGGCGCCAAGAAAGTGTATCCGAAGGAAAACCGGATCGAGCTCAACGACGGGACGTTTGTCGACTACGACTACCTGATCATCGCGACCGGGCCGGACCTCGCGTTCGATGAGGTGCCCGGCCTCGGACCTGCTGGATATACGCAGTCGATCTGCCATATCGACCATGCGACCGCCACCAAGGCGAAGGTCGATGAACTCGTCCGCAATCCGGGCCCTGTGATCGTCGGCGCCGTCCAGGGGGCATCCTGCTACGGACCCGCCTACGAATTCGCCTTCATCCTCGACACCGCGCTGCGCAGAGCCAAGGTGCGCGACCGGGTGCCGATGACCTTCGTAACGCCGGAACCCTATATCGGTCATCTCGGCTTGGACGGCGTCGGCGATACCAAGGGTCTGCTCGAGAGTGCCATGCGCGATCGCCACATCAAGTGGATCACCAACGCCAAGGTGACGTCAGTCGATGCTGGAACCATGCATGTGGAGGAAGTGAACGAGGATGGTGCGCTGAAGGCCAAGCACGACCTGCCGTTCACCTTCTCGATGATGCTTCCGGCCTTCCGTGGCGTGCCGGCGGTGAAGGACATAGAGGGCCTGGTCAATCCGCGCGGCTTCGTCACGATCGACAAGCATCAGCGGAACCAGACTTATCCGAACATCTTTTCGATCGGCGTCTGCGTCGCCATTCCTCCACTCGGCAAGACGCCGCTACCGGTCGGCGTTCCAAAGACCGGCTTCATGATCGAATCCATGGTCACGGCGACGGCGGAAAACATTGGCGCGCTGTTGCGCGGCGAGGAACCGCGGGCTGTCGCGACCTGGAACGCGGTCTGCCTGGCCGACTCCGGCGACGAGGGCATCGCCTTCGTGGCGCAGCCGCAGATCCCGCCACGCCTCAACTGGTCATCGCAGGGAAAGTGGGTGCACGCGGCCAAGGTCGGGTTCGAGAAATATTTCCTGCACAAGGTCCGGCAGGGCAAGAGCGAGACCTTCTACGAGGGACTGGCACTCGACTTGCTCGGCATCAAGAAGCTCAAGGCCATTCACATGGAGCCGGCCGAATAGGCACGGCGCAGATTTAAGGAGACAAGATCATGACGATCGACAAGGCAGTTCTGATGTTCGCGGGGTTCATGGTGCTGATCTCCGTCGCGCTCGGCTATTACTATTCGTTCTACTGGTTCCTCCTGACCGCCTTTGCTGGGCTTAACATGGTCCAGGCCTCGCTTACTGGCTGGTGCCCGGCAGCTATTGTCTTCAAGAAAGTTGGCTGCAAGAGCGGCGTCGCCTTCAAGTAACACCCGACTTTCCAGGACCGCCGTCCCGAACGGGAGGTGCCTTCGCGCCTCCCGTCCTTTCAATTCGTTCCGAGAACGGCACATAGCGATGAGATACGTACGATTCCTCCTGACCAACGGGCTTCCGCTCGGCATCACGCTGCTCGTCAACGGCGGCGCGTTTGCGGGGGACTTCACAGTCAAGGCAGCCACCGTCATCGAGATGAAGGCCGTTTACGGTCAGGTCGAGAGCCGCACAATCGTGCCGGCGCGCGCTCGCCTTTCCGGTACCATCACCGACGTGCGGGTAACGGAAGGCCAGGTCGTCAAAAAGGGTGATGTGGTCGCTACCGTCGTCGACGACAAAATAGCTCTGCAGCTTCGCGCAGCCGATGCCAAGATCGGCGCTCTCAATTCCCAGATGGAGAATGCCAAGACCGATCTGCAGCGCTCCCAGGACTTGTTGGCCAAAGGCGCCGCGACCCAGAGCCGGGTCGATGCAGCTCAGACCCAGTTCGACGTCATCACGAGCCAGCTGGCGGCTGCCGTTGCCGAAAAGGCCGTTACCCAGCAGAGCGCCAAGGAAGGCGATACCTTGGCTCCAGCCGACGGTCGGGTGCTGACAGTTCCAGTGACGGCCGGCTCGGTGATCATGGCAGGCGAACCGGTCGCCCGGATCGCTTCGGGACAATACTATCTGCGACTGTCGCTGCCGGAGCGGCATGCGACGGAGATCACGGAGGGGGCCCAGGTCGATATCGCCGAACGCGGTGCCGGCGCGGATGGCGGTTTCGTCAAGGCCCGCCAGGGCCGGGTCGCCAAGGTCTATCCGGAGATCGAGAACGGCCGCGTCATCGCCGATGTCGAGGTCGCCGACATCGGCAGCTTCTTCGTCAACGAGCGCACGCTGGTGTCGATTCCAGTCGCGAAGCGAACCATGCTGGGCGTGCCGCCGCAGGCGGTCACCACGGTGCATGGGATCGACTACGTCACAGTCAATACGGCGGACGGACCGCTCGGCGTGGCAGTCGTGCTCGGCGAGCGGTACCAGGATGGCGGCCAGCCGCGGGTCGAGGTTCTGACCGGGCTCGCCGAAGGCGACAAGGTCGTCGTACCATGAAACTTGGCATCGCCGGCGGGCTCACCCGCTCGTTCATCGCCTCGCCGCTGACGCCGCTCTTCTTGTTGGCGGCACTGGCGCTCGGGCTTGTGGCCCTGGCCACGCTGCCACGCGAGGAGGAACCGCAGATTTCCGTGCCCATGGTGGATATCCATGTCGCGGCCAACGGGCTGAAGGCGGAGGATGCCGTCAAGCTCGTGACCGAGCCGCTGGAAACCATCATCAAGGGCATCGACGGTGTCGAGCATGTCTACTCGCAAACCGTGGACGACGGTGCGCTGGTGACTGCCCGCTTCAAGGTCGGCACCAGTTCCGACGCCGCCGTTTTGCGTGTTCACGACAAGGTGCGCGCCAACATGGACCGCATCCCGGTCGGCATCCCCGAGCCGCTCATCGTCGGGCGCGGTATCGACGACGTCGCGATTGTGGTGGTGACGTTGACGCCGACACCCGAGGCGGCCGGCCGCTATTCCTCGGCCGATCTAAGCCGACTGGCGCACGAGCTTCAGGTCGAGGTCGCCAAGCTGCCGGACATTGGCCTGACTTACATCGTCGGCGAGGAGCCGGAAGCGATCCAGATCGAGCCGGACCCGGAAAAACTCTCTCTTTACGGCATCACGCTGCAGCAGTTGACGGCCAAGATCACCGGCGCCAACAGGTCTTTCCAGATCGGCACGGTGCGCGATGAGGGCAAGCAGCGCGTGCTGGTGGCCGGCCAGACCCTGCAGACGCTCGCCGACATCGGTAACCTGCTTCTGACTGCGCGCGACGGGCGGCCGGTCTATGTGCGCGACGTGGCCAGAATTGTCTTGGCGACGTCGCCTGCGGAGAACCTCGTCACCAACATTGTCAAGTCCGACAAGGGGCTTGAACGGGCGCCGGCCGTGTCGCTGGCGGTTGCCAAGCGGCCCGGGACCAACGCCGTTGTCATCGCGGACACGATCGTCAAGCGTCTTGACCAGGTGCGCGGCGAAATCTTCCCGAAGGACGTCGAGATGGTCGTGACCCGCGACTATGGCGAGACCGCGAACGAGAAGGCGAACGAACTGCTCTTCCATCTCGGCCTTGCCACGATCTCCATTGTCGTGCTGGTTGCAGTCGCCATCGGCTGGCGAGAGGCGCTGGTGGTGGCCCTTGTCATCCCCACGACCATCCTGCTCACGCTGTTTGCCTCGCGCATCATGGGCTACACGCTGAACCGGGTCAGCCTGTTCGCGCTGATCTTCTCCATCGGCATCCTCGTCGACGATGCCATCGTGGTGATCGAGAACATCGCCCGGCACTGGTCCATGGACGATGGGCGGTCCCGCAAGCAGGCGGCGATCGACGCCGTGGCCGAGGTCGGCAACCCGACCATCGTGGCGACGCTGACCGTGGTCGCGGCGCTCCTGCCGATGCTGTTCGTGTCGGGCCTGATGGGGCCGTATATGAGCCCGATCCCGGCCAACGCCTCGGCGGCGATGCTGTTCTCCTTCTTCGTCGCGGTGACGCTGACGCCATGGCTGATGATGAAATTCGGCAAGAAGGGCCACGCCTCGGCGCATGTCCATGATGCCAGTAGCCCCGGTGGCGCGCTCGGCCGCGCCTATATCGCGGTCGCAAGGCCCATCCTGAAGTCGCGGTTTCGGTCGTGGACCTTCCTGCTCGTCGTCGGCGCCGCGACCATGGCTTCCATGGTGCTCATCTACACCAGGCACGTCACGGTGAAGCTCCTGCCGTTCGACAACAAGACCGAATTGCAGGTGGTTGCTGACCTGCCCAAAGGCTCCTCTGTCGAGGACACCAACCGGCTGTTGCAGGCGGTGGTGAACCGCCTCGCCGACGTGGCCGAGGTGGTCTCTTTCCAGACCTATGCCGGAACGGCAGCCCCGTTCAACTTCAACGGCCTTGTGCGCCATTACTATCTTCGCTCTGGGCCCGAGCAGGGCGACGTCGCAGTCAACTTGGTGGGGAAGGGAGAGCGCAGTCGTCCAAGCCATGCCATCGCCCTTGACATCCGCGAACGGCTGAAGGGCATGGCCATGCCAGAAGGCACCGTGCTCAAGGTGGTCGAGCCACCGCCTGGTCCGCCGGTGATGGGGACATTGCTCGCGGAGATCTATGGGCCTGACGCCGAGACGCGCCGTGCGGTGGCGACAAAGGTGCGCGAGACGTTCGCCTCTATTCCGTTCATCGTCGACGTCGACGACAGCTTCCACAACCAGCCGCAGCGCGTGCGGCTGTCGATCGACCAGGACAACCTCGAATACTACAAGGTCGAGCAGTCCGACGTGTACGATACGCTGAACTACCTCTACGGCGGCACGACAGTCGGCTACTCACATCGCGGCGGCGGCCGCCAGCCGATCCCGATCCGCGTGGCGCTCTCGAAGAGTGACGGCGTGGTCGACCAGCGCGCCCTGACGACACCGGTGCCGGCGAACGCTCTGCCCGGCGCACGCGACGTGGTGGAGCTCGGCGACGTCGTGCGGATGACGCGCGAGCCGGCATCCTACCCGATCTTCCGCCACAACGGCCGGCCCGCCGAAATGGTGACGGGGGAACTCGCGGGCGAGTTCGAGGCGCCCGTTTACGGCATGCTCGCTGTCGACGAGGCCATTGCCAAAGCGGATTGGGTTGACCTGCCGAAACCGACGATCGCACTGCACGGCCAACCGGGCGACGAATCCAAGCCTACACTTCTGTGGGACGGGGAGTGGGAGGTGACGTGGGTCACCTTCCGCGACATGGGCGCGGCCTTCATAGTGGCGATCCTGGGCATCTACATTCTCGTTGTGGCGCAGTTCGGTTCGTTCAGGCTGCCGCTGGTTATCCTGACGCCGATCCCGCTGACCCTGATCGGTATCATGATCGGCCATTGGGCCTTCGGCGCCCCGTTCTCGGCCACCTCGATGATCGGCTTCATCGCACTTGCCGGCATCATCGTGCGCAACTCGATCCTGCTGGTGGATTTCATTCGCCATTCCAAGGGCACCGACAGGCCGCTGGTCGACGTGTTGCTTGAGGCCGGCGCCATCCGCTTCAAGCCGATCCTGCTCACCGCGATCGCAGCGATGATCGGGGCGGCGGTCATCCTGACCGACCCGATTTTCCAAGGGTTGGCGATTTCGCTGCTGTTTGGCCTCGCCTCGTCGACGCTGCTGACGGTGCTTGTCATTCCCGCCATCTACGTGGCGCTTCGAGGCGGCTCGAAGCCGGGCACCGACAGCGACGCGCCGGCAGAGCTCACGGCGGCCGACGAACCAACCCCAACTCCCGCGTGAGCCAGCAAGGACAAGATCATGAGCTACTATTTTCCAAGACGCTGGCCTCCAGCTTTGATGCGGCGGTCGAACACACGACGGCCGTTCTGAAGGATGCCGGCTTCGGCATCATTAACGAGATCGACGCTGGTCGCCACGGACGGATCTGAACTGGCGGAGATAGGCGTAAAGCACGGGCTGTCTCTTCCAGCCGTCTGAAGGCACAAATTGTCTTCCAGAATGTGCCCTAGCCGTTCCTCCTCTTCGATTGGCAAGATCCGATGTCAGGCTATTCGGTTGGCGAAAATTCCGCGCCTATGTGGAGGACGGGCGACGCCTTGCCGGACAGATCCTCGATCGATGCAAGGCGTCGCCGTCGACCTGGGCGTGCCAGGGTCTGGGAAAGCTGCTCTTGGGAAGCGGGACCGCCTGGTGGGGCGCGCACTGGCGCGACTTGTCCGAACGCTATGGCAAGTGGAAGACAGCTCATCGGCGTTCCAGCCGGTGGTGCCATGCCGGCGTTTGGGAACGCGTGTTCGACACGCTGACCGCTGACCGCGACAACAAATACCTGATGCTCGACAGTACCATCGTTCGCGCCCACCAGCAGGCAGCGACCGGAAAAAGGGGGGCCAAGGATCAGGCGCTGGGGCGTTCCCGAGGGGGACTGACCACCAAGATCCACATGCTCTGCGACACGCTTGGCCGTCCCTTGCGGTTTCTGATCACACCTGGCCAAGCCAATGACATCACCGCTGCTCCTGATCTTCTGAAGGGCCAGCAGGCCTGTGCCGTGCTGGCCGACATTATGACAGCAACGACTTACGCCAACGCATCGCCGACATGAAGGCCGAGGCGGGGATCCCATCCAAGCGCAACCGCAAGGTCGCCATCCCTCACGACACCGACATCTACAAGCACCGAAACCGCATCGAACGATGCTTCGACCGCCTCAAACACTTCCGTAGATTCGCTACGCGCTATGACCGACGCACAGTTCACTTCACAGGCTTCATGCACCTCGCTGCCGCAATGATCTGGCTACGCTGAATGTCGATTCGGCCTAGGACGTTCGGCGGCACGCCGCGATCTGACCTCGATCAATACCGGGCGCCCGATTTAGTGCCAGAACGCCCAGGCGTCACTTACACCAAGCAGGAAAAGCGCCAGCGAGAAAGGCCGCGGAATGTTCGAATACAGCGTTAAAGCCCGACGGACCAATGCACGAGGCAGCGTGGCCACGACCAAGAGCGCCGCGCTTGTACTCGACACCTGTCTCGATGGCCGGGCAGATGCCTTCAATCCAGCCGAACTGCTTCTCGCGGCGATTGCCGCCTGCATGATCAAGGGCATCGAGCGCGTCACGCCAATGCTTGGTTTCGAACTGCGCGGCGTCGAGGTCGCGTTGCATGCCGTTCGGCGCGACAGCCCGCCGGGGATTGCCTCGATCGACTACGAGCTTGTCGTCGACACCGATGAAACCGACCCGCGGCTGGAGCTGTTGCACAAGAACGTCCGCAAGTACGGTACAATTTCCAATACAGTCGCGGCGGCCACGAAACTCGAAGGCACGATCAGGAGAAAAGCATGAGCCGCCTGCATGTCGAAAACCATCTTGTGTCTCGCATCGGCTGGCTGCGCGCCGCCGTGCTGGGAGCCAATGACGGGATTGTTTCGACCGCGAGCCTGATCGTCGGCGTGGCGTCGGCCGCCGCGCCGACTTCGCAGGTTCTGGTCGCCGGCATAGCTGGGCTGGTGGCCGGCGCCATGTCGATGGCCGCTGGCGAGTATGTCTCGGTCAGCTCCCAGTCGGACACCGAGACCGCCGACCTCGCCCGCGAGCGAGAGGAGCTCAGGACGCAGCCGGAATTCGAGCGCGAGGAGCTGGCGCAGATCTACGTCAAGCGCGGGCTGGAGACTGGTCTGGCGCGCCAGGTCGCCGATCAGCTGATGGCAAAGGACGCACTGGCCGCGCACGCCCATGACGAACTCGGCATTTCGGAAATGACCACGGCACGGCCGATCCAGGCGGCGCTGACCTCGGCGGCGACCTTCAGCGTCGGCGCCGCGATGCCGCTCATCATGGTGCTACTGTCGCCGGCCTCCATGCTGGTGCTGGCGGTTTCGGTGGCGTCCCTGCTTTTCCTTGGCCTTTTGGGCGCCATCGGCGCCAAGGCGGGCGGCGCCAACCTCCTACGTGCAACGCTGCGCGTCACCTTCTGGGGCGCCTTCGCCATGGCGCTCACCGCCGGCATCGGCGCGCTGGTCGGTACGGCGGTGTAAGCGGCCGGCAACCCCGACAGTTCAGACCGATCAGTATGCCCTCGAAGGCCGCACGCGGATCCAGGCCCCCGGCGACGTTGAAGCCAGGTCAGTCGTTCTCCGCGCAGCAACGGATACTTGCTCGACGCTGCTGACGGGGCGGGGCATCCCGCGATTTGCCGGGTGCTGCGCACTCGAATGAGAACAGAGCGGCCGGATTCTGGCTTGGATAAAAGCGAAGATAGCTCAGCCAAAAAGTCCGGGTTTGCCCCCGTCTTCTAATATCCAAAGGAACTGGCGGCCTAAACCGGGCCAGTGCCGAACGCCGGGCCGCAGCGCGTGACAGCCGGAATTCTTCGGTTCCTGCATCAGAGATGAGGATTTTCGCCTCGCGCGATCATCAGGTGGTGCCGCTGATGATGCATGCCCAGCGCTATAAGCCCAAAGAAGCCAAGGCCGCGCAATTTGGCCACATCCTTCGCCGGCGGCCACACGGTGAGGGAT
Organism: Mesorhizobium sp. M7A.F.Ca.US.010.02.1.1; assembly: GCF_004023085.1. Lineage (NCBI taxonomy): Bacteria > Pseudomonadati > Pseudomonadota > Alphaproteobacteria > Hyphomicrobiales > Phyllobacteriaceae > Mesorhizobium > Mesorhizobium sp. M7A.F.Ca.US.010.02.1.1. The sequence goes on from NZ_RZRV01000038.1 coordinate 60,246, forward strand.
GCGCCGCCGTCGATATCGGAAGCGTCGAACCGCCAATCGTCTACCCCGTTCATCGTCGTCGCATGGGCCTTCACCATCCGACGCACTGAAGCCTGAACGGCTCCCGAACCAGTGACCAGGAAGCGGGTTCCGCCCGCGAGGGGCTCGCACTTCACATCGGCGGCCAAGGTAACCGCGGTCATGTCGACGAGATGCGCGCGCAGAGCATCGATGTCCACTTTGGACCAGTCTGTATGGGGATCAGCCTCCAGAATGGCCACGATTTCCTGGATCGCTGCGAACGCGCCTTGGCCCGGCTCCGTCGGTACCGAAGCACCGGCGGGTTGTGCACTCATCATCTGCATATGCATCTTGTGGTCCATTCCCCCTGTCTGGGCTTGCTGGGCAGAGGCTGCGGAAGAAGCTAGGCAAGCGGTGAGTGCGAGCGCGCGTATCATGGCAAGTGCTCCGTTGGCCAGGCATGCTTGCCATGGCCTCGATCAACGCTACATGATAGAAATCATGTCACCCCCACTAATTGCTCTGCTCGACCATCTGGAAGGCCGCGAGATTGCGTTCGCGGCGGGAGCACCGGTGTTTCATCTAGGTGATCCCGTCTGTTTCATTCACGTCGTGCGTTCGGGCGTTGTTCATCTGGTCAGGCATCAGGACAACGGGACAGCACTCATCCTTCAGCGTGCGGGTCCAAATTCCATCTTGGCTGAAGCCTCGTTGTATTCAGCCTCTTACCATTGCGCGGCCCGAGCGGAGGTTGCTGGCGTGACCTGGGCCATTCCGCGCGCCGGGTTGCTCGCTCGGATCGAGGAGGACACGGAACTGGCGATCGCTTGGGCGCGCTATCTGGCACACGAAGTTCAACAGGCGCGACTGCAGTCGGAGATATTGTCCCTCAAGACAGTCGCGGCTCGCCTCGATGCGTGGTTGTCCTGTCATGGGAGCCTTCCCGCCAGGGGACACTGGTCAATGTTGGCCCATGAAGTAGGTGTCAGTCCCGAGGCGCTTTATCGCGAAATCGCCTGGCGCCGAAGGCGGGGCACGATTTGACTTCTGCAGGCCGACTCCAATCTCCTGATTATGTCGTCCGTGATCTCTTCGACCCTGTCGGTGCATTTGCCTACGGTCCTGCAGAGAAGCGGGAGGCACGCGCCCTTGTCCAAAACTTTCCAATTTGGGGACAGAGGTTAGCCGATACCCTCCGAAGGCAGAGATCACAGGTTCGAATCCTGTCGGGTGCGCCACTTTTATACTGTGAAAACAGGCGGTTAGCAAGGCCTCTTTTCCGCGAGAAGAGGGCTGGAAACTCGTCGCGGAAGCGCAACGGAAGCAATCGGACGTGTGTTCGGGCACCCTAAGACCGATCACTGTCGAGTATTGCCCGTTCCCCGCCAACTTACCGGTGGTTGCGGCCGGTTCAGCTTGGGGGCTCAAGCGTTTGGTCATGGTGTATCTCGGTGGCCCAACTCTACTCATGCGATTATGGTTCCTTCACGGTCAATATGTCGAATTTCTGGGGGAGGCCGGAGACCATCTAATGGGTGCCGGCTGAGGCATAGATAAGATTGCTATAGCTCACCTTTTCCGATATCATGAGTTATAGAAAGGCGCTCTATAGCTCATGGCATGGAATTGGGAGCAGGCCGACTGGCCGCATTTTACCTACGACAAGATGGCATTGGACCCGCTGGAAAGCGAGTTCCTATTGCGATCGGGCGAGTTCCTGGGCGTGTTCCGCCATGTCGGCCCCGATGACCGCGACCAGATCCGCATCGATCTAATCAGCGAAGAGGCCTTAAAGACATCCGCCATCGAAGGGGAGTACCTCAACCGCGAGAGCCTGCAATCGTCCTTGCGGCAGCAGCTTGGGCTCGGAGGCGAGCATAGGCGCATCCCGCCCGCCGAGCGGGGCATCGCCGAAATGATGGCCGACGTGTATCTGCATTTTGCCAACCCGCTCTCGCATCGCGCGCTCTATGCCTGGCACAAGATGGTGATGTCCGGCGAGCGGCGCATTGAGACGATCGGCAACTATCGCCAGCATGCCGATGCCATGCAGATCGTCTCTAACCGGCTGGACAAGCCCAAAGTGCATTTCGAGGCGCCACCCTCGTCGCGCGTGAAGGCGGAAATGGACGCCTTTGCCATTTGGTTCAACGATACTGCCCCCAAGGGCAAGACTCCGATCCCTGCGCTGACGCGCGCTGGAATCGCACACCTCTATTTTGAGAGCATCCATCCGTTCGAAGACGGCAACGGCCGCATAGGACGCGCGCTTTGCGAAAAGGCGCTGGCGCAAAATCTGGGCGAGCCGAGCCTCATCGCGCTGGCCTATACGATCGAACGTCATCGCAAGGCTTATTACGACCGGCTGGAAGCCAGCAACAAGAGCAACGCGATCACCGACTGGCTGCTGTACTTCGCCGACACGATCCTCGGAGCGCAGCGCGTAACGCTTGCTCGTGTCGAATTCTCCGTCGCCAAGGCCAAATTCTACGAGCGCCATCGGGATCAGTTCAACGAGCGCCAGGAAAAAGTCATCGCTCGAATGTTCCGCGAAGGTGTCGAAGGTTTCAAGGGCGGTCTTAGCGCCGAGAATTACATCGCCATCACCCAGGCGTCGCGCGCTACGGCGACGAGGGACCTGCAGGATCTGGTTGCCAAGAGTGCGCTGACAAGAACTGGTGAACTCCGACACACACGTTACACGCTGAATATGTGTGACAATCGTGCGTAAATCCCATCAGCGACCTATTTGGTTTGCCGGAATCTGAACGACAAAATATGGCTGGCCGCTGAGGCAATCGGCCAAAAACACAAGTACGATTCGAAGCGAGATCGATGGTACGTCATCGTGGACGACATCAGCACACCAGCGCCTGTCGATGCGGCCCTCCCGCTGGTGGAGAAGTGGCATGAGAATGCTGATCTAGCCGAAAATTCCCGTAAGGTAGACGAACTATTCAAGACTAAATGGCAGCCACGTGCCATTCCCCCTAGGCATGGGAAGAATGGGCCGACGCTGACATGACTTGGCATTCATTTGGGGATTGAATGACGCGGGAGGGATGCACGGGGAACCCCAAATGAGGGTTGGCGGCCTGGTTTTCCAGGCCGATCAGTTTGGCCGCCATCGCTTGATATTGCCTGCAGTGTGCCTGAACGACTGATCGCTCAGGCCGCTCAGGCGGCAGGCTCCCGGCGATTTTCTTCAAGTCGTCAAGGATCGAGGCGATATGCGGCCAGGGAAAGTCTGTTGGATCGTCGATGTCGCGATCCGCGCCAGCGATGATTTCGAGCTTGGCGACGATTCCAAGAAGCGACCGCGCCTGAATGTGGGGGAGTTTGTCCTGAAGCTTCAAAGCCGCAGTTGTGGCCTCGACCTCCGCTTGGCAAGCGATCGAATAGCCGACTTTCTCATCCATTGCTTCCGCGCCTGCAGCGTCAAGAATGCGCCTCTCTAGGCGCTGTTGAAGCCGGCAAAGGACGTTTGAAACATGCTGTGCCCGCAGCCAGTCTCGTAGCAGCGTAACAGCCGGGTCTAGATCTTCGAAACTCCCAGACACGTCCGCAGTCTGTCGTTGCCCTTGCCCGTGCGTGACGGAAGGCAAAGACGTGCTATTGTCGGAATCAGCCATGATCCGAGCTCCTCAACAGCTTTGGCGTGGCCAGGCCGGATTGGTGTTGCATCACCCATCCGGCCGCCAAGTGAAACCGAGACTACACATAGTGCATAATCTAAGCAACCAAAATCACCATAAAATGGTGATTTCATGAATCCGGTGCAGTGCCGTATGGCTCGGGCTGCATTAGGATGGGGCGTTTTGGACCTCTCAAAAGAAGCCAAAGTATCCACCCAGACGATTGTTCGCTTCGAAAGAGGCGAGGTGTTGAAGCAATCGACGGTGGATCTGATAAGAAGCACGTTCGAGAGCGCCGGCATTGAGTTCATTCCAGAGAATGGCGGCGGCCCTGGTGTTCGTTTGTCTCGCAATCAGACCTGACGCTCCGTTCGCCACGCAACCGGATTGCTCACCCATCGATTAATATCGGATTCTCTCCAACCCGCCCCGTTTATGCTGATCTTGATTTGAGCAGGGAACGTGCCTTCGGCGATCTTGCGATAGATTGTTGAGCGGGACAGCCCGGTCCGAGCGAGGACAGTTTTGAGGCGAATGATGCGATCTGGCTCGGGCATGGCCCCGCCTGCTCCTAGCTGGTTTTTGCTGGTATCTCCTGTGAAAGACAGAACGAACCAATGCTGGATGCGATCTGGATTCTGGCTTCATCAGCCTGCGTAGCGGAAACGGCGGCAAACCGGAGCGTTTTAGATTCCTATGCCACGCCCGGGGCCAATACCGTGG
>NZ_RZRV01000039.1:0-63004 GCF_004023085.1 Mesorhizobium sp. M7A.F.Ca.US.010.02.1.1
GGATGCGGCCGGCGGTGTCGAAGCGCGATCCCTCGATCTGGAAGCGGCCGAACACCTCATCGGCCGAAAGCGGCACGCCGTTGCCGAGCCGGCCCGGCACCACCTGGAACTGAAGGTTGGCGTCGACAACACGGCCGCCGAACAGATTGGCCAGCACCCACAGCCGGGCATTGCGCGCCGAAAACCACGGCCATAGCTGCTTGACGTGAGAGACCTGCATGTCGTGGATGTTGAACGCCAGATTGATCCCCGGCACTTTGCCGTCGACGAACGCCACGGCGGCGGTGCCAAGCATCTCGCCGGAGCCGGCGGACCGGAGCGCGATCTGCTCGGCGACCAGTTTGTGGCTCACCGTATTGTAGACCCCGGCAATCCGGGCGAGGAAGGTGAGCGCCGGCTCGGGCGACTCCGAAGGCGCAAGCGACGACCCGTCGCTGGTCAGGTCGTAGCGATAGGAGGGTTCTTCACCCACCGCTCCGCTTGCCGGCTTCGGCCCGATCGACCCGGCGAAATCGAATGTCGAGCGGCCGGTCTTCAGCAGCAATCTGTCGACCTGGATCTTGTTGCTGCCCGCAACCAGCGTCGCATTGATATCGACGTCCGCCGGCAGCAGTCCTCGCGTGCCGAGATCAAGGACAGAACCCGTCGACGACAAAGCGGCCGTCAGCCGCGATGCGTTCGCGCCGAACCCTTCCGATCCCGTCAGCTTCAGCGCGACGGTTCCCAGCTTGCCGGCAGCGGCCGCCATGTCGCCGGTATCGGCCAGATCGACGCTCGCATCCAGTGCCGTGACGCGGTGCGCCGCGATATCGCGGGAGGCGGAAGCGGCAACGGTAGCCGTCCTGCCGTCGATGTCCGCCGTGGACGAGAACTGCATGCCGCCCGGGCCTGACTGCACGACGGTGGCGTCGGTGAGCTTGACGAGCTTGATCGCTCCGGTTTCGGGCAGCACGAATTCGACATTGCGAAGGTCGATCCGGCGCAGCGAATCCTCCCGCACGGCATCGAGTGCGTGGTTGATGTTTCCGAACACCGCAGCGGACAGCTTCTCCGGATCGATGAGGCCGTCCGCATTGCGCAGGCCGGCGGTCCAGTCGCCGCCGGACGGCATCGCAGCCACGACGATGCGGGCATCCGAGATCCTGGCGCTGGTCAGCCGCACATCTCCCCACAGCAGCGGGAACAGACGCACGCCGAAGCGCACGCGGCCGGCATCGGCCATCGGCTTGCCGTCCGATGTCTTCAAGCTGACGTCGCTGACCTGGAGCGCGATGAAACTCGAACCGTCGAGCGTGATGCGGGCAGGCCCGACCGCGACATTGACATCGACGCCCGCCAGTTTCTCGAGCGCCGTTTCCGCCTCGGTGCGAAGCCGGTCGGCTCCGATGCCGGAGGCGCCAACCAGATAAACGAGCATGGCGGCCAGCAGCACGAAAGCGACCAGACCGGCGAACAGTCGCGACAGGATGCGAAAACCGCGTCCGATCGACGCCTGACCGAGCGGCGGCACACGGCAGGCGGACGGAAAGGTCCCCAGGTCGGTGATCTCATCACGCCTGAACCGGATCTTCTCGTGCTGCGGTCGCTCCTGATCCACGCAATTTTCCGTTGTACGAACTCGATCGTGGACGAATCCCCGTCCGACACTATATCGGTGTGGCTTCGCGCGTAACCTCAAACAAGGGCATCGGTATGGCTGACCTCGACGTAGGCGATCTCGCGCCGCAATTCGACCTGCCGCGGGACGGCGGCGGATCAGTCAGCCTTGCCGCATCGTCCGGCAAGCCCATCGTGCTCTATTTCTATCCGCAGGACGACACAACAAGCTGCACGCAGGAGGCGATCAGCTTCTCGCAGCTGAAGCCGGAGTTCGAGAAGGCCGGCGCCGCGGTGATCGGCCTGTCGCCCGACCCCGTCAAGAAGCACGACAAGTTCAAGTCGAAGTACAATCTGACCATCGACCTCGCCGCCGACGAGGAGCGCAAGGTGATCGAGGCCTACCATCTGTGGGTCGAGAAATCGATGTATGGCCGCAAGTATATGGGAGTCGAGCGCGCGACGTTCCTGATCGGCCGCGACGGGCGGATCGCCAGGATTTGGCGCAAGGTCCGCGTCAAGGGCCATGCGGAAGAGGTGCTCGAGGCCGTTCGTGCGCTTTGAGATTTTGCCGGCGAGGCCGGCCCGGTTTCCCTTACAACCTTACGCACGCCCGGCGGGCAACCGCTGCGGACAAGTCGGCGCTGCAAGCCTTTGTTAACCTTAATAATGTGTAGTCAAGCTGTCGTGGTGTCGTAAACGAAAGCTTGGTCCCGTGAACGTAACCGGTCAGTCCGCAGTCTTCGGCAGGCGTAAGGAGCCCCATACGGTCATCATCGCCCGGGGCAACGAGATCAGGCATTTCACAATCCGGCCGTGGCTGGCGGCCTTTATCGGCTCGGCGCTGGCCGCCATTGCCATAGGTTACCTCATGGCCACCTCCTATCTCGTCCTGCGCGACGATTTGATCGGCGCCACCACTGCGCGCCAAGCGCGCATGCAACAAGCCTATGAAGATCGAATTTCGGCGCTTCGCGCCCAGGTCGACCGCATCACCAGCCGGCAGTTACTCGACCAGCAGCTGATGGAAACCAAGGTCAGCGAACTGCTTGAACGGCAGAGCCAGCTGAGCCAGCGTCACGGCCGCCTTGGCCCGCTGCTCGAACGCGCCGAGAGCGAAGTCGGCGCAGCGCCGGCCGAATATCCGGCAGCGGTTGCGAAGCCGGACAAACGCGCCGAAGTGACCGGCAGCATCAAGGAGCCCGCGACGAATTATGCGGTCGCCAGCCTGAGCGCCGATCCCGGCGCCGGCGACACAAGGCCGTTCTCGCTGTGGTCGACCCGCTCCGATCCGCTGCCTAGCGCTTCAGCCGCCGATCGTGCCGACAAGCTCTTCGTTTCGATCAACCAATCGCTGAGATCCATCGAGAGCGATCAACTGACCCGCATCAGCACGCTTGCCGACAATGCCTACAAGAGCGCCGATGCCATCACCCAGGCGCTCGAGGCGGCCGGACTGCCCGTCGACAGCGACTTCGGCAAGGGCGACAGCGATGTCGGCGGACCGCTCATTCCGGTCGACAGTTCGATGATGTTCGACAGCAAGGTCAAGGAGTTGGACGAAGCGCTTGACGCCCTCGACCATCTCAAGAAGGAAGCGCGCCAGCTGCCGCTGACCAACCCCGCGCCGGGCCACTCCGTCACCAGCCCGTTCGGCGTGCGCACCGACCCGATCCTCGGCACCGCGGCACTGCATTCCGGCATGGATTTCAGGGCGCCGATCGGCATGGCCGCCAAGGTCACCGCGCCCGGCACCGTCACCAAGGCCGGCTGGAACGGCGGCTATGGCCGCATGGTGGAAGTCGACCACGGCAATGGTTTTGCGACACGTTACGGGCATCTCAGCGAGATCGACGTGACCGTTGGCGAGAAACTGGACGCCGGCGCCGTCATCGGCAAGACCGGCAGCAGCGGCCGCTCGACCGGCCCGCATCTGCACTACGAAGTCCGCCACAATGGCGAAGCGATCGATCCCTTGCGCTTCCTCACGGTCGGCAAGAAGGTCGCCCAGTATCTGTAAGCGATCCTGGGCTCCTGCCCCATGCGCCGATGACCATCATGATGGCTGACTAAGGCGCTCCCGTCGACAGAAACGCCGTCGCTGCCGCAACCAGGGTGGCCGCGCCGACCTTCAGCGCGGCCTCGTCGACACGAAACCGGGCATGGTGGAGCGGAAACACCGATCCGATCTCCTCGTTGCGGATTCCCAGCCGAAAATAGACCGACGGGCGTTTCTCGCTGTAGTAGCCAAAGTCGTCCGCGATCGTCCATCCGGGCGTTTTGAGGACGTTGTCGGCACCGATGCAGGCCTTGGCGCTGGCGGCAATCAGCTCGGTCATCTCGACATCGTTGACGACACCAGGTTCGCCCTTGTGGATGTCGACCTCGACACGCGCGCCGTGGCTTGTCGCTACCCCATCGGCTATCGTACGAACGCGGTGCCAGGCCCGCTCGCGGGTGGCGTCGCTGCCGCTTCGGATGGTGCCTTTCAACGTGACCTTGCCGGCGGTGACATTGTAGGCGTTGCCGCCGTTGATGGCCGTCACGGAAATCACCAGCGGATCGTACGGGTCGATCTCGCGCGAAACGATCTTCTGCAATTCGCTCACCAGGGAGCAAGCCACGGCCAACGCATCGACACCCTCATGCGGTTTTGCCGAGTGCGCCGCCGAGCCGATGACGACCACATCGAAAGTGTCGCAGGCCAGAGTGTAGGGACCGGAGCCGACGGCGATCTTGCCGGTCGGTGTGTACGGATCGACGTGGACGCAGATGGCGGCGTCGATATCGTCGAGAAGCCCCTCTTCCACCACCCGCCTGCCGCCCGACGGTTCGTCCTCCTCCGCCGGCTGGAAGATCAGGCGAACGGTGCCGCCAAAACTGTCCCGCGACTGGTGAAGATGCGCGGCGACCGCGAAAGCCATCGATGCATGGGCGTCGTGGCCGCAGGCATGCATCACGCCTGGATTCGTCGATGCATAATCGACGCCGGACTCCTCCTCGATCGGCAAGGCATCGATGTCGGCGCGAATGGCGACCTTTCGATTTGACGGCTTGCCGGTGCCGACAATATCGACGGCAAGGCCAAAGCCGGCGACGTCGCGAATGTCGGCAATCCCCTGATCCACCAGCATCTGCCTGAGATAACGCTGCGTGCCGGCCTCTTGGTTCGAGAGCTCGGGATTGCGGTGCAGATGGCGGCGGACCTCGATCATCCGATCGAGAATTCCGGCGGCGATATCGGTCGTCACGGTTTTCGCAACACCACCCGCCGTGGCCGAACCCTCAGGATTTGACATGGATCTCTCGCGGGAACTTCGTCAGGGTCTCATGGCCGGTTTCGGTGACCAGGATGGTCTCGCTGATCTCGATGCCCCAGCCGTCCATCCACATGCCGAGGATGGAATGAACGACATTGCCCGGTTCAAGCACGGTCTTGTCGCCCGGCCTGAGGCTGATCGTGTGCTCGCCCCAATCCGGCGGATAGGCAACCCCGATGGAGTAGCCGATGCGCGATTCCTTCTTCAGTCCGTAGCGCTGGATGACCTTGCGCCAGGCGGCTTCGACGGCTTCGGCTGATGTTCCCGGCCTGACCGCGTCGAGCACCGCATCCATGCCCTCGATCACCGCTTTTGCCGTGTCCGAAACATTTGTCGGCGTCTTGCCAAGCTGCATGGTCCTGGCGAGGCCGGCGGCATAGCGGCGGCAGACGCCGGCAAGTTCCAGCGCGATCGTCTCGTTTTCCCCGAACCGCCTGTCGCTCCACATGATGTGCGGCGCCGAGGCATTCTCGCCACCGAGGATTGTCGGTGGAAGCGCGGTGATGTCGCCGGCAAAATCCGGGCTGCCCGCAATCTGCGCCGCCTGGATGGCGGCGATGGCATCGCATTCGCGAACACCCGGCGCAATCACCTCGAAGGCCCGCGTGACGGCCGCTTCGGCCAGGGTCGATGCCTTGCGCAAATACGCGATCTCGGGCGCCGATTTGACCGCGCGGATCCAGTTCACCAGCAGGTCGGCATCGTGCCATTTTGCGTTGGGAAGTCCGGCGACAAGCCGGGCGTGCGCCTTGGGGGAGAAATAATAGGCTTCGAGTTCGATGCCGATATGTCTGCTCCCCCAGCCCCTGGCGACGATCCAGTTTGCGATCCAGTCCATCGGATGGCGATCGACGCGCTGAACATGGTCTTCCGGGAAGCCAACCACGTTTTCCGGCTTCATCCAGGCTGTCAGAAGACCGCCGGCCGCATCCATGGCGCGCCCGATCCAGACCGGCTCGACCTCTTCGATTGGCACGAGCACGACCTGGGGCGTATAGAACGACCAGCCATCATAGCCGGTGATGTAATGCTGGTTGGCAACGTCGTTGACAACAAGGAGCTCGAGACCGCGCTTGGCCATCTCGGTGCGGATTTTTCGTAGCCGCTGTTGGTACTCGTCGCGGGCAAACGGCAATTCGATCATCTTTGCTCCATGCTTTGTCGGATCAACGGTCGCGGGGTTCGCCCACCTTTGAAACGGTTTCGACATGGCGGCAATCAGCCAGGGCGGCGTGTGAGCAGGTCCTGAACCGAATACGTCCTCGAAGGCCTTCCCTGGAAAACTTCGTCGTGAATTTATTTTTGAATTCCATTTGACTGAATAAATAAGCAATGCAAAGCTGCGCTCTCCTAAGGGGCGCAATCATGGCACTGCGGGGGACCAATCAGGAGTTCGGGCGGCCGTACAACCGGCGCATCGTGCTTGAGTCCATCCGCCTGCATGGACCGATCGCCCGCGGCGAGATCGCCCGGCGCGTCGGCCTCACCGTCCAGACGGTGTCGACCATCGTTCGCGAACTGGAAGATCAGGGCTACATCCTGTCGCTGCGCGAAGAGCCGAAGGGGCGCGGCCTGCCGCCAGCGACGCTCCGGATCAACCCCGATGGGGGCTATGCCGTCGGCATCCACATCACTCCGCTTGGTATCAGCGCCGCCTTGATCAATCTGAGCGGCGACGTGATCGAGAGCATCTACCGCGAGGCGCCAAATGCGACGCCGGACCACGCCTTCGAGCTGATCGGGGCGATGGTGGTGGAATTGACCAGACTACGGGCTGGCGGACGGGTGCTGGGCGTCGGCATGGCCCTGCCCGGCCCATTCGACGTGGAGTCCATGAGTTTCGTGGGGCCGACCACCATGACCGGCTGGAAGGATGTAGCGCTGCGCGAACGGCTGGCGGCCTCCACCGGATTGCCGGCCTTCTTTGAAACCGATATGGCAGCAGCCGCCATGGGCGAGCGCCTCTACGGCCTCGGCGCCCAGTTTTCCGAATATTACTATCTCTATTTCGGCGTCGGCCTTGGCGGCGTCATGGTTCATGATGGCAGCGCCTTGCGCGGCGCCTGGGGAAATGCCGGCGAGATCGGGCACATTCCCGTTATTCCGGGCGGCGAGGCTTGCCCGTGCGGCAACAGCGGCTGTCTCGAAAGATATTTGTCGCTCGAGGCGCTCCGGCGCTGGAACGGCAGCGAGGCGGATTGGGTCGCCGAAGTCGCACCGATCTTTCACAACGCCGTCGCCGTCATCGAGAACCTGTTCGACCCGGAGACGGTCATCCTCGGCGGGCTGGCGTCCGCCGACCTGCTCGAAATGCTGGCTGGTTCGGCCGGAGGCCTGCACAACTCCGTCTCGGCTCGCAAGGACCGCACGACGCCCAGGGTTGTGGTCGCACGCGGCGGGCAGCATTCCGTGCTGCGCGGCGCCGCCGCCCTTGCGGTTTCCGGGGTGCTGTCACCTCGCTTCGGGCAGATGTTCGCGGCCGAACGCGAACGCGAGCGCGACCTTCTCAAAGGCAGGGAGATTGCGGCATGAGTGAACCCCTGCTGGTGCTCGACAACGTCACCAAGAACTATGGCGCGATCGAAGCGCTCAAGGGCATCAGCTTCTCGATCGGCAAGGGCGAGGTCGTGGCGCTGCTGGGCGACAACGGCGCCGGCAAATCGACACTGGTCAAGATTATCGCCGGCGGACTGGAGCCGACCTCCGGCCGAATGCTGTTCGAGGGCAAGGAGTTCCTTGCCCGGTCGCCCGCAGAGGCCAAGGCAGCCGGCATCGAGACCGTCTACCAGGACCTGTCGCTGTGCACCAATGTCGACGTGGTCGCCAATTTCTTCATGGGCCGCGAAATCACCAGACAGGTTTTCGGCATTCCCGTGCTCGACGAGCGCGCCATGGAAGCCGTCGTCGGAAAGGCGCTGGCCAGTGCCGGCACCCGCATTCCCTCGCTGCGCGCCAATGTCGAGCACCTTTCGGGCGGCCAGCGGCAAGCCATCGAGCTCAACCGGTTCGTGCATTGGGGCGGCAAGCTGGTGCTGCTAGACGAACCGTTCGCAGCGCTCGGGGTCGAACAGACGCGGCGCGGCCTCGACATGATCCGCCAGGTGGCGAACCAGGGCATCGGCGTCGTCATCATCACCCATATCATGCAGCAGGCTTTTCAGGTCGCCGACCGGATCGTGGTGATCCGCCAAGGCGTCGTGGCCGGCGATGTCGCACGCAATAAAACAAGTCCCGATGCGGTGATCAACATGATCACCGGTGAGACGCTTGCCGGTGCCGGACCGACAGGCTGAGGGACAAAGAGGGGTCCGGCTTAAGAGGAGCGAACGACATGAAGCGAATACTTCTTGCTGTCTTCGGTATCCTTGCACTGGCCTTTGCCACGCTCACGCCGGCATTCGCCCAGTCCAAGGGTATCGTCTACTATATGGTGCCGACCCTGCTGGACGAGTTTCAGACCGGCTCGGTGAGCGCGCTGGAACTGTTCCTGAAGCAGACCGGCTACGAGATGAAGACGCTGAACGCCGACAACAAGACCGACGCCCAGCAATCGCAGATGAACGATGTCATCGCGCTGAAGCCGGCGGCCATCATCCTGGCGGCAGTTGACTTCAATGCACTGAAACCGTCGATCGAGGCAGCCCGCGCCGCCGGCATCCCGGTGGTCGAGTTCGACCGCCAGATCACCTCGACGCCATCCGACTTCACCTCTGTCGCCGGAACGGTCGAGATCGGCTACGTCGCCGCGGACCAGGCCGAGAAGCTGCTGAAAGCCAAGAACGGCTCGGTGAAGGGCAAGGTTCTGCAGGTGCTCGGCGATCCCGGCGATCCCTATACGCTCGACATCCAGAAGGGCTTCGAGGAGAAGATGAAGGCGTTTCCGGACGTCAAGATCATCTCGCTTCCGGCCATGCAATGGGAAGCCAGCAATGCCGGCACAATCGTTGCCGACCAGATGTTGGCAAACCCCGACATCGACCTGATCTTCAGCCATGCCGCGCACCTTTCGGTCGCCGCCGTCGCCTCGCTCGAGGCAGCCGGCAAGAAGCCGGGCGACGTCATGCTGATGAGCTCGAACGGCGCTCCGGTCGGCCTCGACCTGATCCGCAAGGGCTGGCTCAACGCCGAAATCGAGCAGCCGCTCTACGCGCAGGCCGCGGCTGTCGCCATGTTCATGGACAAGATCGTCAAGAAGCAGGAGATCAAGCCCGGTGAATACGACGTGCTCGGCTTGAAATCGACCGTGACCAAGGAAGCCTGGGGTCCGAACATCAAGATCCCCGGTGCCGCCATCACCAAGGAAAACGTCGACAATCCGGCCTTCTGGGGCAACCAGAAGCCGCCGACGGACACCGTCAAGTCGGTCGAATAGTCATTGAAAGCGCTCCGGGCCGTAACGGCCCGGAGCCTGCCCCTTCACACCGCCGCGTCCGAAAGGATGCCGTGGCGAATTTGAATCCGCGCCTTAACCCGACGAAATCGAGTTGATTTCGCGGGGCGCCAACCGGATCAGCCCATGAACCCGCGCACACGCAAAGCCCTGGAGTTCGTACTCGACAACCTCGTCTGGTTCATGCTGCTGTTCGTGCTGGTGGTCTTCTCCATCTTCGTCCCGAACTACTTTCAGCTCGGCATTTTCGCCAACATCATCGAGGCTTCCAGCGTGCTCGGCGTCATGTCGATCGGCCTGGCGCTGGTGATCATCGCCGGCCACATGGATTTGTCGGTCGAATCCGTCGCAGCGCTCAGCGCCATGGCGGTCGGCATCCTATTCTGCTCGTCGGGCATCGGCATGGGCGTGCAATTGCATCCCGAATGGCTGATGGTTCCGGTTTCGCTGCTGCTGGCGCTGGCCGTCGGTGGCCTCATCGGCGCCTTCAACGGCTATCTGGTGGTCAAGGTGAAGATGAGCGCCTTCATCATCACGCTGGCGTCCTACATCTGGGTGCGTGGCCTCGTGCTGGTGATTTCGGGCGGCCGCTCGGCACAGGACCTGGCGCCGGCCATCCGCTGGTTCGGCATCCAGCGCCTGATCGGCTTGCCGCTGACCGCCTGGATCGCGGTTGGCTGCTTCGTCGTCTTTTCGCTGATCATGGCCAAGACGCCGTTCGGCCGGCATCTGGTGATGATCGGCGGCAACGAGACGGCGACCTTCCGCGCCGGCATCCGCGTCAACCGCAATCTCATCATCGCCTTTGTTCTCGCCGGCGCCATCGCCGGCCTCGCCGGCTGGCTGCTGGCGATCCGCACGTCGGGCGCCACCGCCAATCTCGGCGTCGGCCTGCTGTTCAACGCGTTCGCCGCGGTCGTCATCGGCGGCGTCAGCTTGAAGGGCGGTGTCGGCACCCTGCCCGGCGTCTATGCCGGCGTGCTTTTGCTCTCGGCCATCAACACGGCGATCAATTTGATGGGCCTGCCGGCCAATTTCACCCAGGTGATCCACGGCCTGCTGGTGCTGGCGGCCGTGCTGCTCGACGCCTTCAAGCAAACCATCCGCCAAAGACTCGCATGACAGGACGGCTCGCATGACCAATCGGTTACAAGACAAGGTAGCGCTGATCATCGGCAGTGCCCGCGGCATCGGCAAGGGCATCGCGCTACGCTTTGCCGAGGAAGGCGCGAGGCTGGTGCTCGCCGACACCGAGGTCGAGGCCGGGCAAGCCACCGCTGGCGAGTTGGGCGTCCCCTTCATCCGCACCGACATCTCGCAAATGAGCGACGCCGAGGCCGCCGTGGCGCTGGCGCTCAAACTCCATGGCCGCCTCGACGTCATCGTGCAGAATGCCGGCATCTATCCCTGGCAGCTGATCGAAAACACCAGCGGCGACGACTGGGACCGCGTCATGGCGGTCAATCTGCGCGGCACCTTCAATGCCAGCCGCGCGGCCCTGGTGCCGATGAAGGCGCAAGGCTTCGGCCGCATGCTCTACACCTCGTCCATTACCGGCCCGCATGTCACCAGCCCGGGCCATGGCCACTATTCGGCCAGCAAGGCCGGCATCAACGGCTTCATCCGCGCCGCCGCACTGGAATTCTCCGGCTACGGCATCACCGTCAACGGCGTCGAGCCCGGCAACATCCTGACCGAAGCCATCGAGCTGCATCGCGGCGCGGCTTACATCAAGAACATGGAGGACTCCATTCCGCTCGGCCGCCTCGGCAGCCCGCGCGACGTCGCCAACGCCTTCCTGTTCCTCGCCTCCGACGATGCCAGCTACATCACCGGCACGACCATTGTCGTCGATGGCGGGCAGTTGCTGCCGGAGGGCAATGATTTTCGACTGTTGCCACCGTGAGTGCAGCACGAACCAGACGACTCGGTTCCGTGTCTGGGAACAGTTTGAATGGACTATGGAATGGTGGGCGATGACGGGCTCGAACCGCCGACATCTTCGGTGTAAACGAAGCGCTCTACCAACTGAGCTAATCGCCCGCTCCGGGCCGGACCTTTAAGCGGTCAGGGTCCGCTTCGCAAGGCCAAATGAATGCAGGACGCCCTGGTTGGATGCCGGTTTTGCCAACAAAACGCCGGCTGTCAAAAAACCTTCTCCTGTTTGCTGTTATGCTGTCCTGTCGCGCTTGACACCCGGTGGCGAACCCCTTATCCAGCGCCCCAACGACGAACACGGCTGACACGTGTTCGCCATGCGCGGGTGTAGCTCAGTTGGTTAGAGTGCCGGCCTGTCACGCCGGAGGTCGCGGGTTCGAGCCCCGTCACTCGCGCCATTTCTCTCAAGGGTATCAAGCTCTTGGCTTCAGAGAAATGTCGACATTGATTGTCAAAAATATTGTCTTGCAAGAGACCTGAGGTCACTCAGGTCCTTTCGGCCCGTGCCTACGTCTGCCCCGCAAGATCACCCCCTCCCCAGTAGTGCCTCGACCTCCTGCAACGTCGGCATCGACGGTGCAGTCCCCGGTCGCGTCACGGAGATACCGGCGACGGCGCAAGCAAAGCGCACCGCCTGCAACGGCTCCACGCCCCGCGACAACGCCGCGGCAAGACCACCATTGAAGGCATCGCCTGCCCCGGTGGTCTCGACCACGGCGCCCGCACTGACGGCGGGAACATGGTCGGAACGCTCCTTCGAATGCAAAAGCGCGCCCTTGTCACCCAGCGTGACGATGACCGTGCCGACACCCTTTTCGAGCAGCTTGTCCGCGGCGGCTCGCGCCTCGTCGACTGAGGATACCTTCATCCCGGTCAATTCCTCCGTCTCCGTCTCATTGGGCGTGAGGTAGTCGCACAGCCTGTAGATGCGGTCGGGAAGCTTTGCCGCAGGCGCCGGGTTGAGGATCGTCGTCACCCCTGCCCCACGCGCGATCTCCAGCGCCCGCATGGCTGCTTCGATCGGCTGTTCGAGCTGGGTGACGAAGACGCCGGCACCGCTGATCAGCCCGGCATTGGCTTCGATGTCGGCTGGTGAGATCAGCATGGCGGCACCGGGGCTGACGATGATGGCGTTGTTGCCGGTGGTCTCCTCGACGAAGATGTAGGCGGCACCGGTGTAGCTTTCCGGCGTGTCGATGACGGCATTCTTGACGCCCGCCTGCGCCCAGGTCTGCCTGGCCATGTCGGCGAAGGGATCGACGCCGAGGCGGGTGAGGAAGGTGACGTCGGCGCCGAGCTTCCCGGCGGCCACGGCCTGGTTCGAGCCCTTGCCGCCCGGCCCCAGCGTGAAGGATGTGCCGAGGATGGTTTCGCCCATGCGCGGCTGCCGCTGCGCCCTGTAGGCGGTGTCGGCGACGAACACACCCAGGATGACGACCGGCTTCATGACGACCGGCTTGCCCGAAGCCATGCCGCTACTCCGCATCCGGCGGCACGACGCCCTTGCGGAAGGCGAAGCAGCCGTAGAAGCGGCGCTCACCTGTCTGGATCACGCAATAGGCCTGTTTGGCGCGCTCGTAGAAAGCATAACGCTCGACCGCCATCATCGGCCACGACTTGCCCTCGGCGTTGTCGACCTCCTTCTGCACTTCGCTTTGCACGGGCGGAATCTCGTCCGGCTTGCCGACAATCTCCATGCGTGCGGCCGAATCATCGACGAATGTGTCGAGCGGGTAGAGCGACAGCACCGCCTTGACCACTTGCGCCGCCGAGGCATCGATGCGCAGCACGCGGCCGAGCGCCGTCTGGCGCGCCACCGAATCGGACGGAAAATTGGTGTCGGCGATGATCAGATCATCGCCATGCCCCATTGCCCGCAATGCCTGCAGCACGTCGGCATTGAGCAGCGGGTTGATGCCTTTGAGCATGGTATTCCTCGTGAGTTGGGATCAGAGACGCTTGCCGGTCTCTGCGTCGAAAAGGTGGATCTGATCGAGCCGGGGCTTCAGGGTCAGCGTGTCGCCGGGCTTGAAGTCGTGCCGCTCACGAAACAGCGCCACCATCTCGCCGTCGCCGAAGCGCAGGAACACCAGCGTTTCCGAGCCGGTCGGCTCGACCACCGAAATCTTCGCTGGCACGCCATCGGGATGGATCTCGAGATGCTCCGGGCGCACGCCATAGACGACAGCCTGGCCATCCTGCGCTGCATTGCCTGGTGCAATCGGGAACAGCGTGCCTGCAATGTCGACACCGGGCCTGGCACCCTTGCGCATGACGCCCTTGAGCAGGTTCATCGAGGGCGAACCGATGAAGCCGGCGACAAACAGGTTGGCCGGTCTGTCGAACAGTTCGAGCGGCGCGCCGACCTGCTCGATGCGGCCGTCGCGCATGACGACGATCTTGTCGGCCATGGTCATGGCTTCGATCTGGTCGTGGGTGACGTAGATGGTAGTGGTCTTCAGCCGCTGGTGCAGCTCCTTGATCTCGGTGCGCATCTGCACGCGCAGCTTGGCGTCGAGATTGGAGAGCGGCTCGTCGAACAGGAACACTTGCGGATTGCGCACGATGGCGCGGCCCATGGCCACGCGCTGGCGCTGGCCGCCGGAAAGCTGGCGGGGATAGCGCTTCAGATAAGGGTTGAGGTCGAGGATATCGGCGGCGCGCTTGACCCGCTCGGCGACCACGGCCGGATCGGTTTTCCTGAGCTTGAGGGCAAAGGCCATGTTCTGCTCGACCGTCTTGTGCGGATAGAGCGCATAGTTCTGGAACACCATGGCGATGTCGCGCTTGGCCGGCGGCAGATGATTGACGACGCGGTCGCCGATGGCGATCGTGCCGGCGGAGACGGTCTCCAACCCAGCCACCATCCTGAGCAACGTGGACTTGCCGCAACCCGAAGGGCCAACCAGCACCACGAACTGTCCGTCTGCGATATCGACGCTGACTTCGTGCAGAACCTTGACCGTTCCAAAGGCCTTGGCCACCTTGCTGATCGCGACTTGCGCCATATCTCCCCCATCGGCTCCATTAGCCGTAGGCGCAGAAGCTACCCAACGCGACCTGCCAGGGCAAGTCGGTCTCTTATAGATAAAAACCCGCTCTCGTTGACACGGCGTTTGGTTGTGAGAATAGTGGCAGGCGCTGGTCAAAATGTCGGTACCCGATCCGCAGGGAATTTCAATCGACGCAGGGTGGGGTCCTGCCTAATTCGTTTCCGAACCGGGGAGCATCCTTGGCGCTCCAGCGTCCGACAGTTGGCCGATTTATTCACACTGATGTTCTGGGAGGAAATAGGCGATGAGAACGGGTCTTTACGAGAAACTGGTTCGTGCCGGCGCCACAAGGCGCGACATATTGAAGGGCGCGGCCAGCATGGCCGCGATCGCAGCCGCATCCGGCGCCGGACTTGGCGCCTTGACGCGACCGGCCTCCGCGGCAAGCGAATTGCGCTCCAAAATCCTGCAGATCCCCGGCGTCGGCAAAGGCCAGCCGACGGACGCCGATTTCCAGAAGGTCGGTGAACTCTGCCTCGAGGCGACCAAGGCCAACGTCAAGGAAGGCGAATTCGCCGGCGTCGAGCTGACCTTCATGGGTCTCAACAACCAGAACCTGCACAATGTGCTGTTCCGCGGCTTCCTGAAGCCATGGGAGACCTATACCGGCGCCAAGATCAACTGGATCGACCTGGCGCAGGCCGACTACAACGCCCGCCTGCAGCAGTCGATCGCCACCGGCACCGTCGATTTCGACATCATCGAGATGGGCGCGCCGTTCGAAGGCGATGTCTGCGGCAAGGGCCTGACCTCGGAAATGCCGGATTGGGTCAAGGACCAGATCGACATGAAGGACGTCGTGGCCTATCTGCAGCCGCCGGTCGGCACCTGGGACGGCAAGCAATACCGCGTGACCGTCGACGGCGACGCGCACAATTTCAACTACCGCACCGACGTGTTTACCGATGCCGACCTCGCCAAGGCCTGGAAGGACGGCGGCGGCGAAGGTGAATGGGGCGTGCCGAAGACCTGGCAGCAGGTCCAGGCGGTGACGAAGTTCCTCAAGGGAAAGAAACTCAAGGACCAGGACGTCTTTGGCTATCTCGACGCGCCCAAGGCGTGGGGTGGTTTCGGCTTCTATTTCCTCGGCAGCCGCGCTAGCGCCTATGCCAAGCATCCGGACGACAAGGCCTGGCTGTTCGACGCCGACACGATGAAGCCGCGCGTCAACAATCCGGCCTGGGTGCGCGCCATCCAGGACGTCATCGACGCGCTGCCGTCCGAACCCGCCGACCAGATCAACGCCGATCCGAACACGACCGCCTTCCAGCAGTTCCTGGCCGGCACCGGCTCGATGGTCACCTGGTGGGGCGACGTCGGCTCCAACGTCAAGACCAACGACTCTTCCGTCGTCGGCGACGTCACCGGCTTCTCGATCCTGCCTGGCTCGGACGATGTCTACAATGCGAAGACCGGCGCCTGGGACAAGCTCGCCAGCGGCCCGAACTATGCGCCCAACTGCGCCTATCTCGGCTGGGGCGTCTATGTCATGGCCCGCGTCGATGCCGACGAAAAGAAGAAGAAGGCGGCATGGTCCGCCGCCGCTCATCTCGGCGGCAAGGACCTGTCGATCTGGACGGCGATGTATCCATCGGGCTTCCAGCCTTACCGCAACTCGCATTTCGACATTCCCGAATGGGTGGCGGCCGGCTACGACGAGGCGTTCATCACCTCCTACCTCAAGTCGGAATCCGACAGCTACAACCATCCGAACGCGGCGATCGAGCCACGCATCCCCGGCATCTTCCAGTACTACAGCGCCGCCGAGGACATCCTGGCCAACACTTTCGCCGGCAAGATGAAGGCGCAGGAAGGCGCCGACGCCATTGCGGCGGCCTGGGAGAAGCTGACCGACCAGATCGGCCGCGACAACCAGATCAAGCTCTACAAAGCTTCGCTCGGCATGTAGGCTGGCCTATGAACCGTGGTCCGGCGGCAACGCCGGACCACTTTAGACCGGCTCCGGCTCCTCGAGAGCCTTCAAACGGGCGAGATTTGTGGCTGACCAGACTTCGACCGCGAACCAGTGGCCGGCAGATGCCGGCCCTTCCGATCTGATCTCTCCAGGCCGCAAACGCCTTGGCTGGGCGCTGATGGCCGTTGCGACGCTTGGCCTGCTGGCGACGATCGTGCTGGAGATCCTCTACAAGGGCAGCGCCGATACGATCGGCTTCGAGACCTGGCGCCCCGTCGTCTATGCCTATGTTCTGTGGGGCGTGGCGATCGGCGCCGGCCAGGTGCTGACGCGCGGCGAGGATGGCCAGCGTGCCCTGTTCCTGCTGCCGGCGCTGCTGTTCACCATCGCCATGGTGATCTTCCCGACGCTGTTCGGATTCTACATCGCCCTCACCGACTGGAACCTCAGTTCCTTCAGTGGCCGCAAGTTCAACGGGCTCGACAATTTCTGGCAGATGCTGGCCGATCCCTACTACCGCAACGCGCTGTTCAACATGGTGCTCTATGTGCTGGCGGTGGCGGTCGAATATGTCATCGCCTTCGGCCTGGCGCTGCTCCTCAACGCCCAGATCCGGGCGCGAAAATTCTTCCGCGTCGTCTTCCTGATGCCGCTGATGCTGTCGCCGGTCGCCGTGTCGTGGATGATCGGCAAGTCGCTGATGGAATACCGGTTCGGACCGGCCGCAACGCTGGCCCGCCATCTCGGCTGGGAAAATCCGGCCTTCTTCTCCGACCCGATCATCGCGCGCATATCGATCATGATACTGGATGCCTGGACCTTCATTCCGTTCATGATGATCATGCTGCTGGCCGGGCTGCAGGCGATGTCGCGCGAGGTGCTCGAAGCCGCACGCGTGGACGGCGCCAGTGCGTGGCAGACCTTCTGGCAGGTCACTTTTCCGCTGATGCTGCCGGTGTCGGTGACGGCGGTGATCCTGCGCATCATCTTCAAGCTGAAGCTTGCCGACATCATCATCACGGTGACGTCCGGCGGCCCCGGCGGCGCCACTGATTCCGTGTCGAGCTTCATCTACCGCGAATATCGCGACCGCTCGAATGTCGGCTACGGAACCATGCTGGCGATGGCCTATCTGGTGATCATCGTCGTGTTCGTCACGTGGCTGTTGAAATTTGCCAACCGTTTTGTCCGAAATGTGAATTGAGCTGAGATGAGCGTTCAGACCACCGAATATGTCGCCTCGGAGATCCGCTCGCCGGCGAGCTTCCTCGCCAGCCGCGTCTTCATCTATGGGGCGCTGGCCTTCTGGGCGTTCATCTGCCTGTTCCCGATCTACTGGACGATCACGACCTCGTTCAAGACCGCGGTCGACGTCACCCAGGGCCATCTCATCCCCTTCGTCGACTTCCAGCCGGACTGGAAGGGCTGGCGCTCGCTCGGTCTGTCGCCGGACTCGATCTTCCAGACCTCGACGGTGCGCGAGGAGTTCCTCAAGCGCTTCATGAATTCGGTGATTACCTCGGTCGGCGCGTCGAGCCTCGCCATCGTCATCGGCAGCCTCGCCGCCTACGGGCTCACCCGCTATCGCTATCATTTCGCCTGGTTCAGGAACGAGGACATCTCGTTCTTCTTCCTGTCGCAGCTGATCCTGCCGCCGGTGGTGCTCGCACTGCCCTTCCTGGTGCTCTACCGCGAGGTCGGCCTGCTCGACACGCGCGTCGGGCTGATCCTGCTCTACACGCTGATGGTGCTGCCGATCGTCATCTGGATCATGCGCGACCAGTTCAACTCGATCCCGGTCGAGCTCGAGGAAGCCGCACTTGTCGACGGGCTGTCGATCTGGGGCGCCTTCTTCCGCATCGTCATGCCGATCGCGCTGCCGGGCATGGTCGCCGCCTTCATCCTGGCGATGGTGCTGTGCTGGAACGAGTATTTCTTCGCCGCCCTTTTGACCTCGACCGACGCCAAGACCATCCCGGTCATGGTGGCGAGCCAGACAGGCTCGCAAGGCATCAACTGGTGGTCGATGGCAGCGCTCGCCACGGCGGCTATCGCGCCTCTCGCCGTCATCGGCATAGCGCTCGAGCGCTATCTGATCATGGGCATGACCGCGGGAGCGGTGAAGTAGCAGGGCGGCCTCTTCCCTTCTCCCCATTGTCTTGTGGGAGAAGGAAGACCGCGCTAGGCCCCTAGAATCATCCGCAGGTGATCGAGGATCATAGCCACACCCTTCTGCCCAAGCTCAGCCGAAGCATCCTTGGCGCTCGCCGTATACCAGCTCTTGTTGTCGTCGAAGTGACCGGCGTCCACCGCCTCCGGGCATAGCGCCAGCATCAGCGATGTCTCGCCGATGCCGGCATGGTCGAACGGGTACTTGCCGTTCATGTCAGCCGGCATCAGCGGATGAACCTGTACCCAGTTGAAGAAATTTTCACCCGCGGCGTGCCCGGAATAGTAGTCGGCCATCGCCTGCGAACCCCACCAGCCCTCGCCGCGCTCCTTTTCGAGAAAGCGGAAGATCGCCTGGCGGCCGGCGGTCTTGAACGCCAGATCGGTCGGCATGCCGGCGGCGAAATTCTCGGTCTGGTGGTGGATGATGGCGTGGATGTTGCGAAAGCCGATGCGCAGCAGGCTGTAGAACAGTTCCTCGCCAAACGGCGCCAGCGCAGCGCCGCCGACCTGCACCGAGCCGCTGCCTTCCGGCGGCGCCACCGCGTAGCTCGCCGCACCGTAGTAGAACGGCGGCAGGATGACGACGTCCCTCTCCTTCTCGAACAGCTCCAGCGTCTTGACGACGGCCAGCGTGTCCATGCCGACCGCCATGTGCTCGCCATGGTATTCGAGCACGCCGAGCGGCAGAGCGACCGGCCAATTCTCGGCGATCGCCCTGCGGATCTGGTGTGGCAGCATCAGTTCGTAGCGCATGATCTATTCCATGTTGGTGTGGCGGGCGCGCATTGCTTCAGGCGACGCGCCAATCAATTCCCTGAGCTTCAGCACCATCACCTCGAACAGCAGGAACAGTGCGCCTTCGAACACCGAGCCCATCGGCAGGACCGATGTTTTTTGCGCCCCCTGATCGTTGGCCATGGTCTGCGCGGGAATGAGCAGGGTGAAGTCGGCAAGCCTTGCCGCGCTGGCTTCGGCCTGGGCGGTCAACAGGAGATTGGTTGCACCTGCTTGGCGCGCGACCTGCATCAAGGTCAGCACGGTCGAGGTCTCTCCCGGCCCGGAACTGACCAGGAAGACATCGCCCTGCCCCAGCGGCGGTGTGTTCATGTCGCCGACCACGGAAACCGGCAGGCCCAAATGGTAGAGCCGCATGGCAAAACCCTTGACCTGCAAGGCCTCGCGGCCGCAGCCATAGACGACGATCTGTCGCGCGCCGGCCAGCATTTTGCAGGCGGCGTCGATCCGGCTTTCGTCGATGCGTGCCAGCACGCCGCCGAGCTCCTCAAGCGCGGTCTCGAACAGGCTTTTGCTCTTGTTGCTCACCGCAAACCTGCCATTGAAAATTACCCTGGGATTTGCCGCTCTTGCTGCTACGAACAGCTTGATTTCGTTCATGCTAGCAACCGCGAAAATGCGTGTCCAACGCGCAGCGATGCTTTTGCCGGACCACAGGCATGATAGTGTCATGTCAGACAAATCAAACGAGGCAAACGGCAGCATATGAAGACACGGCATTTCGACCGCATCGGCAATGGCGGCATCAGTTTCACCGAGCTCGGCTTCGGCACGGCGCCGCTCGGCAACCTCTACCGTGCCGTCTCCGACGAGGACGCCAACGCCACGCTGGAGGCCGCCTGGGCGACCGGCTGCCGCTACTACGACACCGCGCCGCTCTATGGGCTCGGCCTCTCGGAAACGCGGCTCAACCCGTTCCTGCGCGGCAAGAAGCGCGAGGACTATGTGCTGTCGAGCAAGGTCGGCCGCATCATGCGTGCCTGCCCGCCCGAAGAGCGCACCGGCATCGGCAAATTCTTCGACACGCCGTCGCGCCGCGAGGTGTACGACTACAGCTATGACGGTGTCATGCGCTCATTCGAAGCCTCGCTTGAGCGCCTCGGCGTCGACCGGATCGACATCCTCTTCGTGCACGATGTCGACATCTTCACCCATGGCAGCAAGGAAGCCTCCGACCGGCGCCTCGAAGAGTTCATGCGCTCGGGCTATTACGGCTTGCTGTCGCTGCGCGACCAGGGCGTGATCAAGGCGTTCGGTGGCGGCATCAATGAGTGGCAGGTCGCGCAGACGCTGGCCGAGCGCGGCGACTTCGACCTGTTCCTGCTGGCCGGTCGCTATACGCTCTTGGAACAGGAGGCGCTGACGTCCTTCCTGCCGCTCTGCCAGGCACGCGGCATCGGCATCGTTCTCGGCGGCCCCTACAACTCCGGCATCCTGGCGACCGGACCGAAGCCCGGCGCCTACTACAACTACTCCGAAGCGCCGAAGGACATCCTCGACCGCGTCGCCGGCATCGAGAGCGTCTGCAAGCGCCATGGCGTGCGGCTGATCGAGGCCGCCCTGCAATTCCCGCTACTGCACCCTTCGGTCGTCTCAGTGGTCCCCGGTGGCCAGCGGCCGAGCGAAGTCGAGAGCAATCGCTCGCTGCTCGATGCGAAACTGCCCGCAGCCCTTTGGGCCGATCTCAAGAAGGAAGGCCTTATGCGCCCTGAAGCGCCGACCGCATAAGCCGGCCGCCGTCGCGTCAGCGTCTGGCACAAAAATGAAAAGCCGGGCAAGCCCGGCTTTTCTGGTCGTGTGTACGTGCGTAGGCCACGAAAATGAAAAGCCGGGCAAGCCCGGCTTTTCTGGTCTCTGAAAAGAAAAAGGCGCTTAGTTGACTGCGTCCTTGAGGCCTTTGCCGGCCGAGAACTTCGGCACGGTACGCGCCGGGATCTTCACTTCGGCGCCGGTCTGAGGATTGCGGCCGGTCGAGGCGGCACGCTTTGACACGGTGAAATTGCCAAAGCCGACAAGCCGGACATCGCCGCCCTTCTTCAGTTCGCCGGTGATGGTGGAAAATACCGCATCGACCGCCGACTGCGCGTCACCCTTCGAAATGCTCGCGGCGTCGGCGACAGCGGACACCAGTTCGTTCTTGTTCATAAAAATTCCCTTCCATGAGAACACCGGAACTATCGACTCATCCGGCAGGAAACGGACTGTAGAAAGAAGCGTTGCCGCAACCAAGCCGAAAAGGCAGGAAAAAAACGGAAAAAGCCCGGAAATGCTGGGTTTTTCACATGAAAAAGCCGGGCGCTAGGCCCGGCTCTCCGTTTGTGCGCTGCAACCTTGACGAAAACCAATGCATGGCCCTGAAAACCGTAGCCGGTTTTCGGCAGGGGCCATGCACAAGTCTGAGCGTTAGAGCGTCCTTTGTGCGTCCAGATGGACGCCCGGAGCTCTAATGCGCCAGGGATTTTCCAGCGTCGTCGGCACTGTCTGTCGCGGCCGGCGGATTGACCGGTTCGACCCATTCGATCGGCTCCGGCATACGCACCAGCGCGTGCCGCAACACCTCGCCGACACGTGAGACCGGAATGATCTCCATGCCGTTCTTCACATTGTCCGGAATCTCCGCCAGATCCTTGGCATTGTCTTCCGGGATCAGCACCTTCTTGATGCCGCCGCGCAGTGCGGCGAGCAGCTTCTCCTTGAGCCCGCCGATCGGCAAGATGCGGCCGCGAAGCGTTATCTCGCCGGTCATCGCCACATCCGCCCGGACCGGAATACCCGTCAGTACCGACACAATGGCTGTCGCCATGGCAGCACCTGCCGACGGGCCGTCCTTCGGCGTGGCGCCTTCCGGCAAGTGCACGTGGATGTCGCGCTTGTCGAACAGCGGCGGCTCGATGCCGAAATCGACGGCGCGCGAGCGGACATAGGAGGCCGCCGCCGAAATCGATTCCTTCATCACGTCGCGCAGGTTGCCGGTCACCGTCATGCGGCCTTTGCCGGGCATCATGACGCCTTCGACCGTCAGCAGTTCGCCGCCGACTTCCGTCCAGGCAAGACCTGTGACGACACCGACCTGATCGTCAGCCTCGACCTGGCCGAAGCGGTAGCGCTGCACACCAAGGTAATCGGAGAGGTTCTCCGCCGTGATGCTCACCGTCTTCTTCTTCGTCTTCAGGATTTCGGTCACCGCCTTGCGCCCGAGCTTCATCAGCTCGCGCTCCAGGCTCCTGACGCCCGCTTCACGGGTGTAGGTCTGGACGATGGCGCGGATCGCGTCCTCACCGACGGAAAACTCCTTCGGCTGCAGCGCATGATCGCGGATCACCTTCGGCATCAGGTGCCGCTTGGCGATCTCGATCTTCTCGTCCTCGGTGTAGCCGGCAATACGGATGATCTCCATGCGGTCCATCAAGGGCGCCGGGATGTTCAGCGTGTTCGCCGTCGTCACGAACATGACGCTCGACAGATCGTATTCGACCTCGAGGTAATGGTCCATGAACGTCGAGTTCTGTTCCGGATCGAGGACCTCGAGCAACGCCGATGACGGATCGCCACGGAAGTCCTGGCCCATCTTGTCGATCTCGTCGAGCAGGAAGAGCGGGTTGGACTTCTTGGCCTTCTTCATCGACTGGATGACCTTGCCGGGCATCGAGCCGATATAGGTGCGCCGGTGACCACGGATCTCGGCCTCGTCACGCACGCCGCCAAGCGCCATGCGGATGAATTCGCGACCGGTCGCCTTGGCGATCGACTTGCCGAGCGAGGTCTTGCCGACGCCGGGAGGGCCGACGAGGCACAGGATCGGCCCCTTCAGCTTCTTCTGGCGGCTTTGCACGGCGAGATACTCGACAATGCGCTCCTTGACCTTGTCGAGGCCGAAATGATCGGTGTCGAGCACGTTCTGCGCAAAAGCCAAGTCCTGCTTGACCTTGGAGTTCTTGCCCCACGGAATCGACAGGATCCAGTCGAGATAGTTGCGCACGACGGTCGATTCAGCCGACATCGGCGACATCGTCCGGAGCTTCTTCAACTCGGCTTCCGCCTTTTCGCGGGCCTCCTTGGAGAGCTTGGTCTTCTTGATGCGCGCCTCGATCTCGGCGGCCTCGTCGCGGCCGTCCTCACCTTCGCCGAGTTCCTTCTGGATCGCCTTCATCTGCTCGTTGAGGTAGTATTCGCGCTGCGTCTTCTCCATCTGGCGCTTGACGCGCGAGCGGATGCGCTTCTCCACCTGCAGGACGGAGATTTCGGCTTCCATGAAGCCCATAGCCTTTTCCAGCCGCTCCTTGACCGAGAGCGTGGCCAGCATTTCCTGCTTCTCAGGGATCTTGATGGCGAGATGCGAGGCAACCGTGTCGGCGAGCTTGGAATAGTCGTCGATCTGGCTGGCAGCACCCACCACTTCGGGCGAGATCTTCTTGTTCAGCTTGACGTAGTTCTCGAAGTCGGTGACGACCGAACGCGCCAGCGCCTCAACCTCGACCTCTTCCTCTTCCGGCTCGACCAGCGCCGCGGCGCGGGCCTCGTGGAAGTCGGGACGGTCGGTGAACGAGACGATTTTCGCACGCGAAGCGCCTTCGACCAGAACCTTGACGGTGCCGTCGGGTAGCTTGAGCAATTGCAGCACATTGGCGAGCGTGCCGATGTCGAAGATGGCATCGGGCTCGGGATCGTCGTCGGCGGCATTCATCTGGGTGGCAAGCAGGATCTGCTTTTCCTGACCCATCACCTCTTCCAGCGCCTTGATCGACTTCTCACGCCCGACGAAGAGCGGCACGATCATGTGCGGGAACACCACGATGTCGCGCAGTGGGAGAACTGCGAAGACGCCGTCGCTGGGTGCCTTGGATACTTTGGCCATTGTCCAACCTTTCATGTCGCGGCCGCCAATCAGCCAACCGCGAATCTTATATTAACGACCGGGGATCGTTCCGCCTACCACCGTTTATGACGGGAGTTTTACAGCACAGAAATCGGGCACCTCGGCCTTCTCCAGTTAGTTGGATGCACGACCCCCAAAGATCAAGGGGCGCGTCCAAATCCGCACTTCCAACCCGTCCGCGAGTGACACATTTGCGACGCCAAGCCGTACGCCGCGCAAAACCCCTGCGCGACAGCAAAACGGCGCCTTGCGGCGCCGTTCCAGAATTTCGCTGCGGGCTCATGTCAGGCGCTGACATTGCCCTTCTTTTCCTTCTGCTCGGAGTAGATGTAGAGCGGCCGGGCACTGCCGGTCACCACCTCCTCCGAAATCACCACTTCGCGCACGCCTTCGAGCGCGGGAAGCTCGAACATCGTGTCGAGCAGGATCGCCTCCATGATCGAACGGAGGCCGCGCGCGCCGGTCTTGCGCTCGATGGCGCGCTTGGCGATCGCCGAAAGAGCGTTCTCGTGGAAGGTCAGGTCGACATTCTCCATCTCGAACAGCCGCTGATACTGCTTGACCAGCGCGTTCTTCGGCTCGGTCAGGATCTGGATCAGCGCCGGTTCGTCGAGGTCTTCCAGCGTCGCCAGAACCGGCAGACGGCCGACAAATTCGGGGATAAGACCGAACTTCAACAGATCCTCGGGCTCGACCAGGCGGAAGACATCGCCAGTGCGGCGATCCTCCGGCGAAGCGACGACCGCGCCGAAGCCGATCGAGGTCTTGCGGCCGCGATCCGAGATGATCTTGTCCAGCCCGGCGAAGGCGCCGCCGCAGATGAACAGGATGTTGGCCGTATCGACCTGCAGAAACTCCTGCTGCGGGTGCTTCCTGCCGCCCTGCGGCGGCACGGAGGCGACGGTGCCTTCCATGATCTTCAAGAGCGCCTGCTGCACGCCCTCGCCCGACACGTCGCGGGTGATCGAGGGATTGTCCGACTTGCGCGAAATCTTGTCGATCTCGTCGATGTAGACGATGCCGCGCTGGGCGCGCTCGACATTGTAGTCGGCCGATTGCAACAGCTTCAGGATGATGTTCTCGACGTCCTCGCCGACATAGCCGGCTTCGGTCAGCGTCGTCGCATCAGCCATGGTGAAGGGCACGTCGATGATGCGGGCCAGCGTCTGCGCGAGCAGCGTCTTGCCGCAACCGGTCGGGCCGATCAAAAGGATGTTGGACTTCGCCAGTTCGACATCGTTGTTCTTGCCGGCATGCGCGAGGCGCTTGTAGTGGTTGTGGACCGCCACCGACAGCACGCGCTTGGCGTAGGGCTGACCGATGACATAGTCGTCGAGAACCTTGAGGATCTCCTGCGGTGTCGGCACGCCTTCGCGCGACTTCACCATCGAGGTCTTGTTCTCTTCACGGATGATGTCCATGCAGAGTTCGACGCACTCGTCGCAGATGAAGACCGTCGGACCGGCGATCAGCTTGCGCACTTCGTGCTGGCTTTTGCCGCAAAACGAGCAGTAAAGCGTGTTCTTGGAATCGCCGCTGTTGTTGCCGACCTTGCTCATTTTCATGTCCTTTCATGGCCGCCCGCCGATGGTCTGGCTGAAAGGGCGCATACTCTATCTATCGCGGGAATCCGCCGCCGCCAGTGTGTCCCGGCTCCCGCAACGCATTCCGTACGAAACACAAATCAGAAAACGTGGCAATGATTCGCGACAACCCCGCATAAAGCTAAGCCGCCGAAACTCAACATAGCCTTAACGTAGGCAATCCTGTCCCCCGAGGGAACAGCCAATTGTGGCCGAAATGCCGCAAGACACACCAAAAGCGCGTGATGCCGCCATCCAACTGCCAATAAGCCCTTATGCCACAGCGCCTTCAGGCGGCTCGCGCGACGAAATGACCTTGTCGATGAGGCCGAAATCCCTGGCTTCGTCAGCGGTCATGAAATGGTCGCGGTCGAGCGTCTTCTCGATCTCTTCGTAGCTCTTGCCGGTGTGCTTGACGTAGACCTCGTTGAGGCGACGCTTCAGCTTGATGATATCCAGGGCATGGCGCTCGATGTCGGACGCCTGGCCCTGGAAGCCGCCGGAAGGCTGGTGAACCATGATGCGGGCGTTCGGCGTGGCAAAGCGCATATCCTTGTGGCCGGCGGTCAGGAGCAGCGAACCCATCGAAGCCGCCTGGCCGATGCAGAGCGTCGACACGGCCGGCTTGATGAACTGCATGGTGTCGTAGATCGCCATGCCGGAGGTGACGACGCCGCCCGGCGAATTGATGTAGAGGTTGATTTCCTTCTTCGGATTCTCGGCTTCGAGGAACAAAAGCTGCGCGCAGACCAGCGTCGCCATGCCGTCCTCGACCGGACCGGTGATGAAAATGATGCGCTCCTTGAGGAGACGCGAGAAAATGTCGTAGGCCCGCTCGCCGCGATTGGTCTGTTCGACCACCATCGGAACGAGGTTCATGTAGGTTTCGACGGGGTTCTTCATCAGTTGTCTCTTATCTCGCGGTGGGATTCCGGCGCCGGGAATGCTGGCGGATCGGGCAGAATCGGTTCTGGATCGTTATTCCGTAAATAGGATGCCGGCTCATCCTTGTGCAAGGCCGACCCCTCCTAGCCATCTGGGTAAGTCGAATCAAGCTTTCTGACCAAGGATTCGCGGCGGCGGATGCTTCCGCGGGTCCGGAGCCGCATGGGCGGCCGCGCAAGGTAGCAGTTTCTTAACCGCGTCACTTAACGAAATGCGCCGAAACCGCTTTTCTCCGAAACGGCTTCCTCTACAATTCAACGTTGAACTTATGCGTGGAGTTCAACAGGGGAGTGTCATGTCCGGGAAGACCGCATGCTTCACCATTGCCGGGCTGACCATGCTCGACACGATTTCGCAGACAGCGGCCGGCGGCCGGGCCGTCGAATGCTATGAACCTGTCCGCAGTCCGGCCGTCTACGACACGGTCTAGGAAGACGTGCTGATCAGCCCGCCCGGCCAGCAGGTCGACTATACGCCCGCCATCTACGGTACCCGCGAGCGCGTCGTGATGACCGTTCCGGCGCAAGTGACCTACCAGATCGTGCCGGCCGTCACCCGCACCGTCTACCGCACGGTCCGGGTCGATGGCGGCGGCTACTCCTGGGAATGGCGCGTCATCCATGGTCGCAAGGTGCTGTGCAGGGTATGGCACAAGGCGCGCTACGAACGTGTTGCCAAAACCGTGGTGGTCCAGCCCGAACGCACGCGGCGCGTCGTCATTCCCGCACAATACGACAGAATCGCCCAGGAGGTGCTGGTGCGGCCGGGGCAAAGGCGCGTCATCGATGTTCCCGCCTCCTACCAGACCGTCGCGCGCCGCGTGCTGGTTCGCGAAGGTTCATCGGGCTGGCGGCGGGTGCATATTCCCAGGCATTGCCAGGATTAGCGAGCATAGCGTAACCTGCGTCGCAGCGGATCTCCGTAGGGCTGAGGGCATGCGCGACCTGGAAATTTCCAATCAGGAATTGTCAGACCTTGCCGAAGAAGCCTTGGCGCTTGCCAAAGGTTACTGGGCCTCCCTCGAGGAACGTCGGACGTATCCCACGACCAGCGGCAAACAGACGACCGAACTGTTCTCGCGGCCTTGGCAGGAGAGCGGCCGCGGACGGGAAGTCTTGCAGGATTTCAAGTCGATCGCGGAGCATGTGCGGCCTTCAACCGGCAGATTCTTCGGTTATGTCGTCGGCTCCGGCGAACCGGTCGGCGCGCTGGGGGAGCTGCTGGCTGCGGTGCTCAATCAGAATGTGACGTCGTGGCGGTCGGCTCCGGCTGCGACATCGATCGAACGCGCCGTGGTCGGGTGGTTGGCGGAGGCTGTCGGTTGCCCCGGATTTACAGGCAGCCTGTGCGGCGGCGGCTCGACGGCGAACCTCATGGCCCTGGGGATGGCGCGGGAAGCGAAGCTGCCAGCCAACGAAACAGGCGTACGGCCCTGCGTGATCTATGCTTCCGAGCAAGTGCACATGTCCATTCCAAAGGCCGTCGCGCTGTTGGGGATCGGTAGAAAAAATCTCCGTTTGATCCCTGTCGACGACAAATTCAGGATGCGGACGGATGCCCTCCAGGCGGCTATCGCCGTCGACCGCGAGGCCGGAAACATGCCCATCGCCATCGTGGCCACGGTCGGCACCATCATCTCCGGTGCGATCGATCCCCTTCCCGAGATTGCAGACATCGCCCGGAGGGAGGCGCTGTGGATGCACGTCGACGGTGCCTACGGAGGGCTGGCGGCTCTTGCGGCGCCGGAAAAGTTCCAAGGGTTGTCTTCGGCGGATTCGCTGTCACTGGATGCGCACAAATGGCTCTATCAGCCACTCGATTGCGGCTGCCTGCTCTATCGTCACCCGGACATTGCGCGAAAGACTTTTTCGCACAGCGACGACTACGTCAGGATACTGAGCGATGACCCTACGGAAGCATTTGCGTTCTTTGAGGAGTCGATCGAACTCTCTCGACGCTTCCGTGCGCTGAAGCTCTGGATGTCGCTGCAGTATCACGGACGCCGTGCCTATCGCGAAGCCATCGCCCGCGATCTCAACCATGCCCAGATGTTGGCGCAGGCAATCGCGTCGCAGCCGGAGTTGGAACAGCTTGCACCCGTATCGCTAAGCGCAGTCTGTTTCCGCCACCGCTCAAAGAACAATGAAGCGATCCTGCGCCGCGTGATCGCGCGCGGCCGGGTGTATCTGTCGAATGCGACGATCAACGGCCATTTCGCGCTGCGCGCGTGTTTCGTCAATCACCGAACGACCCCAGATGACGTGCAGGCGATTGTGTCCGAAGTCATTGCCGCCGCAGACGAAATCATCGCTGAGTGAGTCTTCAACCTGGCGGCGTTCAGGCCACTTCCGCCCGCAGCCATGTCTTCAGGCCGGCGATGTCGCCGTCGCCCACCGCGGCCGCAACGCGCCGGCCGACCGCAGCGCCGAATTTGTAGCCATGGCCGGAGCAGGCCGAGACGATCAGGCATTTTCCTCGCTCGTGAGCGAAGAACTTCTCATCTTCGGTGAAGGTGTAGGCGCAGGTGACCACCTCGGTCACCCTGTATTCCTCGATGCGCGCGATCGGCGGCGAAAACAGGTTGCGGATCGCCTCGCCCTCGCCCGCCACCGGCTGACGGTTCCAATCGGCGTCGCTGGTCGGCACCCTGTGCAGCCCGGACCCGAATTTCATGCCGGCGCCGCCGGAGGGCGGGATCACATAGCCGTCGATCGCGCCGCCGACATCGAGGACAACCGGTGCCACCCGCCAGGCGGCCTTGAGGTCGGCCGGCGGTTCGACATAGGCGAGTGCGGTTCGATAGGTCTTCAGCTCGCCGTCCAGTTCCGGAAACAGTTTCAGCACCCAGGCGCCGGCGGCGACAACGATACGGTCGGCCTGCATCGTCTCGCCGCTTTCGAGCACGATGTGGCCGGCTTCGGCGTCGACTTCGATGACCTTGCTGTTTTCGTAGACATTGGCGCCGTTGGCGCGCAGCCAGTTTGCCATGCCGGAGGCTATCTTGCGGCAATGCAGGGCGCCGCCTTCGGTCGAGAAATAGGCGTAGCGAAACGAGCCGGCTTCGAGAAACGGCCAGCGTTTCACTGCTGCATCGGGCTCCAGCAATTCGAACGGAAAATTGCCTTCTTCCAGGCCCTCGCGATATTCCTCGGCCTCGTCGCCCGGTTCGCGCGAAACGCAGACAAATCCGCGCGCATCAAGATGGCTTTCGCCGAGATCGGCCCACATCTCGTCCCAGGCCTGGTAGGCTTCGGTGATCAGCCGGCCATAGCCGGTCCCCGCGCGGTAAGCGCGGCGGATGATGCGATGATGGTCGCCCGACGCGGCCATCGGGTTTGGGATCGGCCCTTGCTCGACGATCGAAACGCTGTGGCCGGCCTTGACCAGCGACCACGCCGTGGAGAGACCGGCAATGCCCGCGCCGACAACGATCACATTCATCAAATCAGACTTTCCGCAGCCGGTCGGCTGGCTCAACGTATTCGATTGCGGGCGCCAACATACGGTCTGGAACCAGGCTGGCAAGCCGCGCTATTGGTCTGGCATGAGCAAATTGACGCCACCCGCCCTGGTCTTTGATCCAGCCACTCGACGCCTGCGGCTCGACCCGCACGAGCCGGCCTTTTTTCAAAACCCTTATGATGCCTATGCTTTCCTGCATGGCGTATCGAATGCATTCTTCTGGGAAGAATTCGGCTTCTGGTGCTTTGGCGGCTTCGACGACGTCAACCGGCTGCTGCGCGACCGCCGCTTCGGCCGCCAGAACCCGGCCGGCATTCCAGACAGCCGCGGCATTGGACAGGACCGCAGCCATCTCAGGGCCTTCGACGGGCTCGAAGCCAATTCGATGCTGGAACTGGAGCCGCCGGTGCACACGCGTCTGAGAACACTGGTCAACCGCGCCTTCGTCTCGCGCCAGGTCGAAAGGCTGCGGCCGCGTGTCGAGGCCTTGGCCAACGACCTGATCGACCGTTTCGAACCAGGCAAGACGGTCGACCTGTTGCCTGCTTTCGCGGCGCCCTTGCCGATCACCATCATTGCCGAAATGCTCGGCGTGCCGGTCGAAATGGGGCCGCAACTGCTCGACTGGTCGCACCAGATGGTTGCCATGTATATGCATGGCCGCACCCGCGAAATCGAAGAGACGGCCAACCGCGCCGCGCGCGAATTTGCGGATTTCCTCCGTGGCTACGTCACCGAACGACGCAGGAATCCCGGCGACGACCTTTTGTCGCTGCTGATCTCGGCGCAGGAGGATGGCCAAAAGCTGTCGGAGGACGAGATGGTGTCCTCGGCGATCCTGCTGCTCAATGCCGGCCATGAAGCGACCGTGCACCAGACCGGCAATGCCGTCCGCTCGATCCTTGCGCAAGGGGGCGATGTCAGCCGCTTCTTCGGCTCGCCCGAGACGACCGCGGCAACGGTCGAGGAATGCCTGCGGTTCGACGCGCCGCTGCACATGTTCACGCGCTACGCCTATCAGGAGATCGAAGTCTCGCCCGGCATCGTCGTGCAGCCGGGGCAGACGATCGGGCTGCTGCTTGGCATGGCCAATCATGACCCGCGCGCCTTCGCCGATCCCCTCGCTTTCCGGCCCGACCGTGCCGACCAGAAGAACGTCTCCTTCGGCGCCGGCATTCATTTCTGCATCGGCGCGCCGCTCGCCCGGCTCGAATTGCAGGTGTCGCTGAAAACCTTGTTCGAACGGCATCCGAAGCTGCATCTTGCTGAAGAGGCGCGGTTCCGCGACACTTACCACTTCCATGGGCTGGAAACGCTCGCCGTCGGCTTTTGACGATCGCGAACCTGGGGCTGCCTCAGCCAGTTTCCGGCAAAATAGGACGGCGACGCTTTGCCTGACATGACCGAGTTGAAATTCGCCTTCCTGGAAGAACCGCCATTTTGCTTCACCGGCGCATCGGGCGAGGTCTCAGGCTGTGACGTCGAGCTTGCGCGCAGGCTCGGTGACATGCTCGGATTGGCGAGCTTTAAGCCGATCGAAACCGAATTCGCTGAGCTGCTGCCTGGGCTGGTCGAGGGCCGTTGGACCATGACGACCGGCCTGTTCGTCTCCGAAGAGCGCAGGCAGCTTGTCGACTTCACTCGGCCGATATGGGCGTTGCAGGATGGGTTGCTGGTCGCGGCGGACAATCCGTGCGGCTTTCGCGGCTACCAATCCATTGCCGAGGACCGGACCGCGTTGATTGGGGTCATAACCGATCAGGTTCAGCATCTTACGGCATTGCACAACGGAATAGCGCCTGGGCAGATCAGGATGTTTGCAACGCAGGCGGATGCGGCGGACGCAGTGGCCAACGGCGTCGTGCACGCCTATGCCAGCGTCGCCATGGCGCATCGAGGCTATCTGACCCGGCGGCCCGAAATGCGGCTTGGACTTGTCGAGGTTCCCCCGGTTGAAAAGCAGCCGTCGGCCGGTGCCTTCGCGATCGCCAAAGGCAATTCAGCCCTGCTCCGGCGCGTCGATGCTTGCCTCGATGAATTGGTGGGCAGCGACTGGCACCGACAGATGATGGCGCGATACGGATTCTCGGACAGCGATATCGATCGCATCGTTTGATCCGCGCATCTTTTGTTGTTCGACCATGATCTTTACCCGAAAACCGGCCTCCACTTTTCGGGATCATGGTCTACAGCTTGATCACATACTCCTTGCGAGTCGTCTCAAGCACTTCCCAGCTGCCTTTGAAGCCGGGCCTCAGCACGAAGCTGTCGCCGGCCTTGACGGTGCGTGCCTGCCCGCCGTCTTCCGCGATCACCGAAACGCCAGACAGGATGTGGCAGAACTCCCACTCGTCATAGACGATGCGCCATTTGCCCGGGGTCGATTCCCAGATGCCGGCGTAGAGGCCGCCGTCGCGCTCCTCGACATTCCAGGTGCGGAATTTGGGATCGCCCGAGATCAGCCGGTCCGGTGCCGGCGCGCCCTGTTCGGCGTCGACAGTGTCGACGCCGATGGCAAGAATTTTTGACTCGCTCATGATCGGTCAGACCTTGGCAAGCGCCTGTTCGAGGTCGGCGACGATGTCGTTAACGTCCTCGATGCCGATCGAAAGCCGCACCGTGTCCGGTCCTGCGCCGGCCTTGACCTTCTGCTCGTCGGAAAGCTGGCGGTGCGTGGTCGAGGCCGGGTGGATGACCAGCGACTTGGTGTCGCCGACATTGGCCACGTGCGAGAACAGTTCGAGCGCCTCGACGAATTTGACGCCGGCGTCATAGCCGCCCTTGAGAGCGAAGGTGAACACGGCGCCGGCGCCAAGTGGTGAGTATTTCTTCTGCAGCGCGTTGTTCTTGTCGCTGGGCAGGCCGGGATAGTTCACCGAGGCAACCTTGGGGTGGTTGGACAGCCAGGCAGCAACCGTCACGGCGTTGTCGCAGTGGCGCTGCATGCGCAGCGGCAGGGTTTCCAGGCCGGTCAGGATGAGGAAGGCGTTGAACGGCGAGATCGCCGGGCCGAGATCGCGCAGGCCGAGCACACGCGCGGCAATGGCGAAAGCGAAATTGCCGAAGGTTTCGTGCAGGACGAGGCCGCCATATTCGGGGCGCGGTTCCGACAGCATCGGATATTTGCCCGACTTCGACCAATCGAAGGTGCCGCCATCGACGATGGCGCCGCCGATCGAATTGCCGTGGCCGCCGATGAACTTGGTCAGCGAATGGACGACGATGTCGGCGCCATGCTCGATCGGCCGGATCAGGTAGGGCGAGGCCAGCGTGTTGTCGACGATGAGCGGCAGACCATGCTTGCGCGCGATGTCGCCGATCTTCTCGATGTCGACGAAGGTGCCGCCCGGATTGGCAAGGCTCTCGATGAAGATCGCCTTGGTCCTGTCATCGATCTGGCTTTCGAAGGTCGAGATGTCGTTGGTGTCGGCCCAGCGCACCTCCCAACCATAATTCTTGAAGGCATGGCCGAATTGGTTGATCGAACCGCCATAAAGCTTGTTGGCGGCAACGAAATTGTCGCCCGGCTGCATCAGATTGTGGAACACTATCACCTGCGCGGCGTGGCCGGAGGCGACCGCAAGAGCCGCCGTGCCGCCTTCGAGTGCCGCCATGCGCTCTTCCAACACCGCCTGCGTCGGATTCATGATGCGGGTGTAGATGTTGCCGAAAGCCTTCAGGCCGAACAGTGAGGCGGCATGGTCGGCATCGTCGAAGACGAAGGAGGTCGTCTGGTAGATCGGCGTGGCACGAGCGCCGGTCGCCGGGTCGGGCTTGGCGCCGGCGTGGACGGCGAGCGTGTTAAAACCTGGCGTGCGGGTCACTGAAAACCTCCCTTTTTGAAACTCTTGAAATCGCCGGGCATTCTTGGCGAAGCCCGGCCGCGAATGCAAAGAAGAAAATGCCCTTCCGTGCAGGACCTTCTATCAAGCGGCAGGAAAATACGGCGTTTGCCGGAATAATCTTGCGCTTTCGCCCCTCGCCTATTTCTGGCGAACGCCGAAACTCTGGAATCCCGACCGCATCAGCGGCTTCTTCGACGACAGCACGCCGGAGTTGACGCCGGTCCAGCCGATCTCGCCGGACAGTTTGCCATATTCGATTTTGGGGCAGCGGTTCATCACCACCTTGATGCCCGCGGCCTCGGCGCGCGCGGCTGCCTCGTCATGGCGAACGCCAAGCTGCATCCAGATGACTTTCGGCAAGGGATCGAGCCGCAACACCTCGTCGACGATGCCGGGCACCGCCGCCGGCGCGCGAAAAATGTCGACCATGTCGACCGGCTCCGGAATATCGGCGAGCCTGGCATAGGTCATCCGACCGAGTATCTCCTTGCCGGCCTGGCCGGGATTGATCGGGAACACCGAAAAGCCCTTGGCCAGCAGATATTTCAGCACGAAATAGCTTGGCCGCACATCATTGGCGGACGCGCCGACCATGGCGACGGTCTTCACCGAATTGAGGATGCCGGCGATGTAGGTGTTGTCGTAGCTATCGTGGATCATGCCTCGTCCTCATACAACGCCTCGTCGAGAAAGCCATCCGGGTCATTGCTAAAATCGCGCAGCATGCGGAAGTGGTCCGTGTCGCGAAAGTCGGCGGGCTCCAGCCCGAACCGGCTGATGCGGAACAGCCGCGCGCCTGGACAAGCCATCAACAATGGCGAATGCGTCGCCATGATCACCTGCGCGGTGCCCGACTGGTCCATGCGCCGCAGCATCTTGAGCAGCTCGATCTGTCGCGACGGCGAAAGCGCGCTCTCGGGCTCGTCGAGGATGTAGATGCCTTGCCTGCGGCAGCGCTCCTCGAAAAAGCGGATAAAACCTTCGCCATGCGACCAGGACAGGAAGTCCGGCGGCGTCCCGCCAGACTCCAGCGCCGCCTGATCGAGATAGCGGGCCACGGAGTAGAAAGATTCGGCACGAAAGAACCAGCCGGCAGTGACTTTCGGCAGCCAGTGACCGCGGAAAGTGTCTGCAAGTGCTGCGCCACTCTTGTCGATGGCGCCGGCATGGTCGACAGGCCTGTAGCCCTTGCCGCCTCCGGCTTCGTCATAGCCGGCCAGTGCGCCGATCGCCTCGAGCAGCGTCGATTTGCCGGTGCCGTTCTCGCCGACAATGATGGTGATCGGCGTGGTGAATTCGAGCTCGAACTCATGGCCGCGAAACAGCGGCAGGTTCCAGGGATATTTCTCCCAGTCCGCCACGCGCTCAGCGTCAAGCAGGATGCGCTTCAGATAGGGAGCCTTTAGCCGCGTCAGTTGCTTGCGATGAGCCATCAGCCGGGGAGCGAAATCGTGCCGTCTTCCGCGATCGGAAAGGCCGGATTGTGCGCCACTTCCCAGACATGCCCGTCGGCGTCGGCGAAGTAGCCGTACCAGCCGCCCCAAAAGGCCCGGCCGGCCGGCTTGACGATGCGGCCGCCGGCTTTTTCCGCCCTGGCGAGCACGTCGTCGACTTCGGCGTCGGAGCGGGTGTTGTAGGCGAGGTAGACCGCCGATGGCGCCGCGGCGAAGGCAATGCCGGAATCCTCTTCTGCGCTGGCACGTGGGAACAGGCCAAGAATGACGCCACCCATCTGGAAGAAGGCGACACCGTCGGTGATACCGGCATGCCGCTTCAAGCCCATCGCCTCGTAGAAGCGCACCGCACGGTCGAGATCGTCCGTGGCGATGGTGATGATGGAGATACGCGGTTCCATGGTGCTGCTCCTATTCGTCCGTCCATTCCGGCTTGCGCTTGCCGATGAAGGCGCCGATGCCTTCCTCGGCGTCGCGCGCGAGCATGTTTTCGACCATGATCCGACCGGTATAGGCGTAGGCGTCCGCCAGCCCCATTTCGGCCTGCGCGTAAAACGCCTCCTTGCCGGTCTTGACCACCAAAGATGATTTGGAAGCAATGGTTTGCGCGTATTTGGTGACGATCTGATTCAAATATTCGCGCGGCACGACGCGGTTGACCAGGCCGAACTCCTTGGCGGTCGCCGCATCGATCGTCTCTCCGGTCAACAGCATCTCCATCGCCTGCTTGCGCGAGACGTTGCGCGACAGCGCCACCATCGGCGTCGAGCAGAACAGGCCGATGTTGACGCCCGGCGTGCAGAAGGTCGCCTCATGCGAAGCGATCGCCAGGTCGCAGCTGGCGACCAGTTGCAGCCCGGCGGCGGTGGCGAGGCCGTCGACTTCCGCGATGACAGGCAAGGGATGCCGCACGATCGCCTGCATCAGCGTCGCACAGGCGGCAAACGTCTCTGCGAAGAAGGCCTTGCCATGATCGGCGTCAGTGCGGCGCGCCGTCATTTCCTTGAGATCATGGCCGGCGCAGAACACCTTGCCGGCTGCCGACAAAACGATCACGCGAACCGCCTTATCGGCCTTGGCGCGCTCGAGTTCGGCCGTCAGCGCCGCCATCACCGCCAGCGACAGGGCGTTGGCGGGCGGATTGGCGAGTGTGAGGCGCAGCACGCCCTTGTCCAGTCGTGCAACAACCGGACCCTCAACGGCGGCAGGCTTGATGGCAAGGATTTCGGCCATGGTAAGGTCTCCGCGATTCCGCTGGGGCTGCCAGAGTATCTAATACCGGATCAGGTTTCGTCCAACACCGATCGCTTGCACCAGGGGACGAAGATTGTCAGAAATGCCGCGCCGCGCCCATACAGGTAGGCCAAAAACGAGAGACCGACATGCCCGCCCAAACCAATTTGAAGCCGGTGCTGACCGCGCAACAAGTCAATGCGCTGATGGAGACCGTCTATCCGCAGCTCAATGAGCAGTTCAAATATTTCGAGGCGATCGACGTGTTCCCCGGCGGCTGCACCGTGCGGCTCAACGCCGGCGAGCGGCACTTGCGTCCGGGCGGCACCGTATCCGGCCCTTCGCTGTTCACGCTGGCCGACATTGGCGGCTACGTCTGCGTGCTCAGCCATGCCGGGCCGGATGCGCTTTCCGTTACCGTCAACCTCGACATCAATTTCGTGCGCAAGGCCGGGGCCGGACCGATCGATGGCCATTGCCGCATCCTGAAGCTGGGAAAAAGCCTGATGGTGTTCGATATCGACATCGTTGCCGGCCCGGACGGACACACGGTGGCGCACGCCACCGGCACCTATTCCATCCCGCCAAAGCGAAATGGCGATGTGGTAAAATAATACCTTTTACCTAAACTCTTGTTTTTGCACTACTTTACCTGCTATCGACCGTTTCGTGCACCTTGACGCCAGAAACACCCTCGCCTATAAGCCCCTCACGAAGCAGCGGCCCGCAAAGGCCGCCGTTTTGTTATTGGCGGCGGGCAGCGTTCTTCCGACAATCCAAGCAACAAGAAACGCCTTCTCTTATGAAGGTCAGAACCGAGAGCAGAAAACATGACAACCTTTTCGCAGAAGCCTGCGGATGTGGTGAAGAAGTGGATCCTGATCGACGCCGAAGGTCTCGTCGTCGGTCGTCTGGCCACTGTCATCGCCAATCATCTTCGCGGCAAGCACAAGCCGACCTTCACCCCGCATGTCGACGACGGCGACAACGTCATCGTCATCAATGCCGACAAGGTGGTGTTCACCGGCAAGAAGTTCACCGA
Source organism: Mesorhizobium sp. M7A.F.Ca.US.010.02.1.1 (assembly GCF_004023085.1). Taxonomy (NCBI): domain Bacteria; kingdom Pseudomonadati; phylum Pseudomonadota; class Alphaproteobacteria; order Hyphomicrobiales; family Phyllobacteriaceae; genus Mesorhizobium; species Mesorhizobium sp. M7A.F.Ca.US.010.02.1.1. Next base: position 37,620 of record NZ_RZRV01000039.1, read on the forward strand.
CAAGGTCTATTACTGGCACACCGGCCACCCAGGCGGCATCAAGGAGCGCACCGCGCGCCAGCTGCTCGAGGGTCGTTTCCCCGAGCGTGTCGTCGAGAAGGCCGTTGAGCGCATGGTCCCGCGTGGCCCGCTCGGCCGTCGCCAGATGAAGAACCTGCGCGTCTATGCAGGTGCCGAGCATCCGCATGTCGCCCAGCAGCCCGTCGTGCTCGACGTGGCCAAGCTGAACGCCAAGAACAAGAAGGTCGCATAAGATGGCTGAGCTTTCCTCGCTCGCAGAACTGGGCGCCGCCACCGGCAACACCAATACCCAGCCGGCGGCCCCCGTCCACGTCCAGAAGCTCGACAAGTCGGGCCGCGCCTATGCCACCGGCAAGCGCAAGAACGCCATTGCGCGCGTCTGGGTGAAGCCGGGTTCCGGCAAGATCATCGTCAACGACAAGGAATTCGCGACCTATTTCGCGCGTCCGGTCCTGCAGATGATCCTCAACCAGCCGATCATCGCCTCCAACCGCGCCGGGCAGTACGACATCGTCGCGACAGTTGTCGGCGGCGGTCTCTCCGGCCAGGCTGGCGCCGTGCGTCACGGTATCTCCAAGGCGCTGACCTACTACGAGCCGACGCTGCGCGCCGTGCTCAAGAAGGGCGGCTTCCTGACCCGCGACAGCCGCGTCGTCGAGCGCAAGAAGTACGGCAAGGCGAAAGCCCGTCGTTCGTTCCAGTTCTCGAAGCGCTAAACGCTCCGTAGCTTCAGACCATCGAAAGGCCGCCTCCGGGCGGCCTTTTTGTTTGCGGCTCGGCAGTCACCCCATCCGCGCCTGCGGCGCGACCTCCCTCGATGGGGAGGTCGGCGCGTAGTGCCGGTGGGGTGATGGCGCCGTCACAAAACAGGTCAGGCCTTGCCGCCCTTGATATAGTCGATGAACGCCCGCAGCGGGGCCGGAACCAGGCGCCGGCCGGGATAATAGAGGAACGGTCCGGGAAAACTCGGCCACCACGGTTCGAGAATGGGCTCAAGCGCGCCGCTTTCGAAGTAAGGGCGAAGCCAGCCCTCGAAGAGGCCGACGATGCCTGTGCCCGCGATGGCCGTATCGACGGCAAGATCGGTCGCGCCGCCGATGCGCACGATCAGCGGCCCTGTCGGATCGACCCGCACCACCTCACCGTCGCGCTCGAACTCCCAGGGCAGCATCGCACCGCTGGCAAAGCGCCCGCGCACGCAAGAGTGGCCAAGCAGGTCGCTCGGGTGTTGCGGTCGCCCATGGCGAGCAAGATAGGCAGGGCTGGCGGCGGTGGCGAAGCGCTGCACGCGCGGTCCGATCGGCACCGCGATCATGTCCTGCTCCAGCCGCTCGTCATAGCGGATGCCGGCGTCACACCCGGCCGCCAGCACATCGACAAAGTTCTCATCGGCGATCACTTCCAGGCGGATGCCGGGATAGGCGGCGAGGAAACCCGGCACGATATCGGGCAAGATCAACCGCGCGGCGCTGACCGGCACATTGAGACGCAGCGAGCCCGCCGGCCTGTCGCGAAAGCCGTTCACCACGTCCAGCGCCGCCTCCACCTCCGACAGCGCCGGGCCGAGCCGCTCCAGCAGGCTGAGGCCCGCCTCGGTGGGAACAACGCTGCGCGTCGTGCGGTTGAACAGCCTGACACCGAGCTGCACTTCCAGCCGACGCACCGCCTCACTCAACCCGGAGGCGCTGCCGCCGCTCGCACGCGCGCCATCGCGAAAACCGCCGGCGCGCGCCACCGCCACGAAGGCGTTCAGATCGCTGAGGTCCATCATTGTTCGCCATTCCGCACGGCCTGTGTGGATTGTACCGGATTATCACGAGGTTGGGCAGCGCCTATCTCTGCCTCCTCAAAGGAGATCAATCATGTCCAACATCCAACAATCCGGCACCTTCAAGCTCGGCAGTCATACCGTGAAGCGGCTCGGCTACGGCGCCATGCAGCTCGCCGGTCCCGGCGTTTTCGGACCGCCTAGGGACCATGACACGGCATTGGCCGTGCTGCGCGAGGCGATTGCGCAAGGCATCGACCATATCGATACCAGCGACTTCTATGGCCCGCACGTCACCAACCTTTTGATCCGCGAAGCGCTGGCGCCTTACCCTGACGATCTCGTCATCGTCACCAAGATCGGCGCCCGGCGCGGCGCGGATGGATCGTGGTTGCCGGCCTTTTCTGCCGAAGCGCTGACCCAGGCGATGCATGACAATCTCAGCAATCTCGGGCTCGATGTGCTCGACGTCGTCAACCTACGCATCATGTTCGATACCCATGGTCCAGCCGAGGGATCGATCGAAGCGCCGCTCACCGTGCTGGCCGAGCTTCAACAACAGGGCCTGGTCAGGCACATAGGATTGAGCAACGTGACGCCGGCCCAGATCGCGCAAGGACGCGGGATCGCCGAGATCGTCTGCGTGCAGAACCAGTACAATCTTGCGCATCGCGGCGACGACGCCCTGATCGACGACCTTGCCCGCGACGGCATCGCCTATGTGCCGTTCTTCCCGCTCGGCGGCTTCAACCCGCTGCAATCCTCCACCCTGTCGGAAATCGCGGCGCGCCTCGGCGCCACGCCAATGCAGGTTGCGCTCGCCTGGCTGCTGCGCCGCTCGCCCAACATCCTGCTGATTCCCGGCACATCGTCGGTCGGACATTTGCGGGAAAACCTCGCTGCTGCCGAACTCAAGCTTTCGGACGATGTGCTGGGGGAGTTGGATGGGATGGCTAAGGCGGCCTGAGGCTAGCCAATCTCCCCCCTCGTGGGGCATCTCCCCCACGAGGGGGGAGATTGGCTGCTGCAGCCGCCGCTTAGTTGATACTCGCCGTATTCGCCGGCTCAACGGGCCGCGCCTCGTTCGCATAAGGCACGCGAAAACCGTTCGCTGCCAGCCAGCCAATGGCCGCCTTCGGCTCGTCGGTCTGGATGATGGTGGCGCCGCGATCGGCCCAGAAACCCCAGCTTTCGCGCGGCAGGCTGGCCTGCACGGCCAGTTCGTCGCCGCGGCCGCCGGCAAGGAAGCCGCCCGGCTTGCCAGCGATGGCGTAGGTGTCGGCCCAGATATGCCAGTTTCCCCTCACCGCGGCCGCGCGCATGCGTGTGCTGAACAACGGTCCGCCGGTCTCGGTCAGCGTCTCGGCGCCTGCCCGCCAGTTGATCAGCTCGATCGCGCGCGGCGAAAAGGCATGGTCGACCGTCCGGGCGAAGCCGGCATCACGCACCGCATCATCGGCGATGATCGGCATGAACTCGAAGCCGTCGCCGATGGCGGCCATTGCGGCCTTGACCATGGTGATCCTGTCCTGGTTCCACAAATTCTCCTTGACGATGACCTGTTCGGCCATGCCGAGATCGCGAGCGACCGCGATCATGCCCGAGAGGTCGCCGACGTCGAGCTTGTTGTCGAGGTTGATGAGGATCCTGTCCCTGGTTGCCATGAGCATCTCGCGCAGCGTCGAAACCGTCTCATTGGTGACGGCGCCGGTGCCCTCGATCACCAGCCTGCAGGTCTTCAGTTCGGCCAGTGTGTATTTGACCACCTCGCCCTTGCAGGTCGTGGTGCGGTCGAGCCAGCTGTCATGCATGACGACGAACTCACCGTCCTTCGAGCGCCTGATATCGACCTCGACGATTTCTGCGCCCATCGCGATCGCCCCCTCCACGGCGGCAATCGAATTTTCCGCGTAGAGCGTCTTGCCCGCCTGCATGCTGCCGGCGCGATGCGCGACCACCATGACGTGGTCGCGCCACTGGTTGGCGTGCTCGAAGCGGTCAAGAATCTGCCTGGCGCGGGTCTCGCCGGCCAATGACTGGCCAGAAAAGGCCGCAAGTGCCGAGGAAAACAGAAGGCTCAGCCAGATGGTCCGCATCGAGAATCGCTCCTTGCCGGATCGAAATCGGGATAGGCGACCCTCGTGACATCCAGGTGAACGAAGCCGGCTAGCGGTTGTTCGCGGGGAGTGCGCGTCAGATGCGTTTTGAGAGCCTGCGGAACCACGCCATGGCCGGCATCTCAATGAGGCGCCAAGTGATCCAGGAGGCGGCGATGGTGGCGGCGAGCATGACGACGATCGCCACCGATCCCCAGCCGGCGCCGAAGCCGGTGGCATGCTGGCCGCGCAGCATGAAATCGCCGATCAGGCCGAGGCCGAGCTTGCGCTCGACGAGCCCGGCGACGTTGATCATGCGCGCCTGGACGAAGATGTGCACCATGTAGATGGAGTAGGACAGCGCGCCGAGCGTCAACATGAACGGAGTTCTCAGCAAGGCGCTGATCCAGCCGCCCTCATGGGCGAACAGGAACAGCGCCAGCGCGAACACCAGGGGTGCCGCGATGCCGAAATCATTGCCGCCCGCCAGCGAGACGAAAAGCACGATGACGGTCACCATGACGATTTCGGCAAGGGTCCAGTCCATCCGCGGGCCGCCCCTGGCCAGGGCCTGTCGTGCCCCTGCAATGGAATCATGCTGAAACCAGGCCAGCAAGGCGCCGAGCGAGAAGCCGTACAGGCAGCGGATAAAGCCGAAATCGAAGGACACATCCATATGATGGGTCGAGAAGCCGAGCAGGAACAACGGCGCGGTGACGGCGGCGGCAACGAACCATATCCAGGCGCGCGCGCCGGCGACCAAGACTACGCCGGCAAACAGGAGATAGGCGAAGAACTCGGCGGAAATGCTCCAGCTTGGCGCATTCCAGGTCAATTGATCCTCGAAGCCGACACCTTGCAGCAGCAGAAGATTGGCAAGCAGACTCCCAAGGTCGAAGCCTCCGGTGAAGGGCGCAGCCCCGGTGCCGTGCAATTGCGGCAGCATCAGCCGCAGCAGCTCGAAGCCAGCGAAGGCGGCAAGCATGAGAAGGTGCAGTGGGTAGATACGGCCGAAACGGACCAGGGCGAAACGCGCGACCTGTTCCGGCTGGTTCAGCCGATCGCCGTAGCTGCTGGCGATGACAAAACCGGAAAGGACGAAGAAGAAGTCGACGAAAAGGTAGGACGAACCGATGAAGGCGCTTTGCGAAATCGTCGAAGCGGTCGGAAAGTGAAACAGCGCCACCAGAAGCGCGCAGATGCCACGCCACGAATCGAGCACCAGGAAGCGTTCACCGGCGACCGTGCCGGTGTGGGTCGACGCCGCGGCACGGGTGGGGTTGAGAAACGCGGTCTGCGTCATGATGATACAATCCTGTCTTGCCGTGGCACTCGGGCAGCGCCATTCCGTCTCGCCAAGCTGTGACTGGCATCTTCCGTGCCGGTTCTGTAGTTGTTGCAACCCGATGAAAAACGAGGATCCGTAATGGCGAACAACAACATCGACAACGCCTTCACCGCCCGTTCCAAAACGGGCGCCGCGTTCGAGCCGACCTATTCCGGCGCGCTGTCGTTCATGCGGCGCAAATACACCAAGGACGTGAAGGGCGCGGATGCTGTGGTGTGGGGTATTCCCTTCGATGCCGCCGTCACCAACCGGCCGGGCGCCCGCTTCGGGCCGCAGGCCATCCGCCGCGCCTCGGCGATCCTCGACAACGACCCGCAATATCCGTTTTCACGCGATCTGTTCGAGCATCTGGCGGTCGTCGACTATGGCGATTGCCTGCTCGATTCGGGCAATCACCAGAAGACCCCCGGCACGATCGAGCGCGAAGCGGCCAAGATCCTCAAATCCGGCGCCTTCCTGCTGACGCTCGGCGGCGACCATTTCGTCACCTGGCCGCTGCTCAAGGCGCATGCCGCCATCCATGGTCCGCTCGCACTGGTGCAGTTCGACGCCCATCAGGATACCTGGCCGGACGACGGCAAGCGCATCGACCACGGATCCTTCGTTGGCCGTGCCGTCAAGGAAGGCATCATCGATCCCGACCGTTCGATCCAGATCGGCATCCGCACCCATGCGCCCGACACGTTCGGCATCAAGATCCTCCATGGCCATGAAATCGAGGAGATGCGGGCGTCCGATATCGCCTACGCCATCGTCGACCGCACCGGCGGCAAGAAGACCTATCTCACCTTCGACATCGACTGCCTCGATCCGGCCTATGCGCCTGGCACAGGCACGCCAGTTGCCGGCGGGCCGTCCTCGGCGAAGATCCTGTCGACGCTGCGTCAACTCAACCAGGTCGATATTGTCGGCGCCGATGTCGTAGAGGTTGCGCCGGCCTATGATCACGCCGATATAACGGCGATCGCCGGCTCGATGGTGGCTATGCAATATCTCGGCCTGCTGGCTGAGCGAAAGGCCCGGCTTGAAGAGTTGAACAACGGCAACCACAATGGTGCCGCAGTGATTCAAGGTCAGGGCATATAGTTTTGAAATATCAAGGAATTTGATCAACCCATGAAACCGAAAATCTTCATCGACGGCGAACACGGCACCACAGGCCTGCAGATCAGGGCGCTGCTTACCGAGCGCAGTGATCTGGAGATCATTTCCATCCCGACCGAACGCCGCAAGGAAACGGCGGCACGCGCCGAGTTCCTCAACGCCGCCGATGTCGCGATCCTGTGCCTGCCCGACGACGCGGCGAAGGAAAGCGTCTCGCTGATCGCCAACGACACCACCAAAGTCATCGATGCGTCGACCGCGCATCGCGTGGCGGAAAGCTGGGCGTATGGTTTCGCCGAGATGGACAAGGACCAGGCAAAGGCGATCGCCTCGGCAAAACGCGTCGCCAATCCAGGCTGCTGGCCGCAGGGACCGATCGCGACGTTGCGGCCCCTCGTCACCGCCGGCTTGCTGCCGGCGGATTTCCCGATCACCGTCAACGGCATTTCGGGCTATTCGGGCGGCGGACGGCCGATGATCGAGGACTATATCGCCAAGGGCGAGGACGCCTCGGAATTCCTGCCCTACGGCCTCACCCTTCAGCACAAGCACGTGCCGGAATTGAGGGCCTATGCCAGGCTGTCGCATGATCCGATCATGCAGCCGGCGGTCGGCAATTTCGCGCAAGGCATGATCACCGTCGTACCGTTGCAGCTTGGCGGCCTCGACCATGTGCCGACCGGTGCGGAACTGCATGCGGCGATTGCCGACCATTTCGCCGCTATCAAGGGCGGCGTGGTCGAGGTGGCGCCCTATGCGCATTCGGAGCGCATGCCGGAGATCGATCCCGAGGTCTACAACGGCACCAACCGGATGAAGGTCTATGTCTTCGCCAATGACAAACGGGCGCAGGCCCTGCTGCTGGCGGTCTACGACAATCTCGGCAAGGGTGCCTCGGGCGCCGCCGTGCAGAACATGGATCTGATGCTCGGCCTCTGATGGACACGCCCGCCTTTCCGGCGCGCTGGAAAGTCAGCGCACCCGAACTCATTGCCGAGACCTTTTCGAGCCGCATCTGGAAGGTTTTGCGCGCAGACGGCTCGCCGGCGATCGTCAAGGCGCTCAAGCCTTTCGACGACGTCGCCGACGAGTTGCGCGGCGAGCATTATCTCGCCTGGCGACGCGGCGAAGGCGCGGTGCGCCTGCTCGGCCGCGACGGCCACAGCATGCTGCTCGAATATGCCGGTGAGACCTTGTTGGAGCAGGTGCTCGACCAACAGGGCGACAACGCCGCCACCGAAATCGCGGCCGAGGTGATGGCGAAACTATTTTTCACAGGGGAAAGACCCCTTCCCGCCCGAGCTTCAGCCGCTCCGGGAACGGTTTTCAAGCCTGTTCAAGAAGGCGACAATCGACCGCGATTCGGGCCATGACAGCCTCTATGTCGAGGCCGCCATCATCGCCGATCGACTGCTGGCCAATCCGCACGATATCAGGCCCCTGCACGGCGACCTGCATCACGAAAACATCCTGCACGGGCCGCGCGGCTGGCTGGCGATCGATCCGAAGAGCGTTCTCGGCGACCCCGGCTTCGACGCCGCGAACATGTTCTACAACCCGCTCGACCGGGACGAGCTTTGCCTCGATCCGGAGCGGATCGCGCATATGGCCGAGATCTTCGCCAAAACACTGGGCCAGACGCCACCAGCCGTCCTTGATCATGCCATCGCCTATGGTTGCCTGTCGGCTGCCTGGCATCATGAGGACGACAATGAGGTCGAGGAGAGCCGCGAATTGTCGATCGCCGAGGCGATCCGGGCGGTGCGGGCAAGCTTCTGATCGCGGGCTGCGGCGCGGTAATCGCTTGTTCACAGCGATGGGCTACTGACTGGCCTCGGCTCCACTTCGGGATTTGTCATGGTCAGCGCGATTTCGGGTTCCTCCCAGGCAGCCCAGTATTCCTCGTCGAATTCCTCGAGCAATGCAGCCCAGGAGGCCGCGCTCGAAAAGCAGATCCAGGACCTGGAAGACCAGGCCAAGGCGATCACGGATCAGGTAAAGGCTGCCCAGGTGCAGCAGGATATCGCCGTGGCCCAGGCCAGGCTCGATGCGCTCAAGGCCGCCGACAAGGTAGCCAAAGCCGCTCAGGACCAGTCCGCGCCGTCCGCCGCGGCGTTGCGGCAGGCGGAATTCGATGGCGAGAAGACGACATCTACAAACGAATTCTGGATGTAGTTGGCCGATCGGTTCGAGGTCAGGCCCTGCGTGCGATTTCGTGCGGCAAGGGATAGGCGCCCTTGGTGCCGCGCCAATGGGCGGCTGCAAACCCCAGGACGATGAGCGCAAATCCCTGATGGGTCAGCGCCATATGCAGCGGCACATGCATCAGCAGCGTGCCGATGCCGATCGAGGCCTGCACCAGCACAGCCAAGAACAGCAGCGTCGCGCGGCGCGCATGCGTTGTTTCAGGCAGCCGCCGGCGCGTGGCGATCACGTGCCACAACGCCACGACGAATACCGTGTAGGCGCCAAGCCGATGGACGAACTGCACCGTCTTTGGGCTCTCGAAAAAATTGCGCCATGCCGGCTCGAGGATCAGCAGATCGCCCGGGATGATCTTGCCGTCCATCAACGGCCAGGTGTTGTAGCTGAGGCCGGCGTCAAGCCCGGCGACCAGGCCGCCGAGATAGATCTGGATCAGCGCCAGCAGCACGATGAAGCCGGCCAGCCTCTGCGTCGATCCATCGGCGGCAGGCTCGGAATGCGGCGCCAGTCCGCGCGCGACCACCATGGTGGCGGTGAAGATCAGCGCGGCAAGCGTCAGGTGGGTCGCCAGCCGGTACTGGCTGACGGAGACGCGGTCGACCAATCCTGAAGCCACCATCCACCAGCCGATGGCGCCCTGCAGGCCGCCGAGCAGGAGAATGCCCACGAGTTTCGGGCCCAGGCCGCGCTCGATGCGGCGCGTCGCCCAGAAAACCAGCAGCGGCAACGCAAAGACCAGACCGACGCTGCGCGCCAGGATGCGGTGCGCCCATTCCCACCAGAAGATCGACTTGAAGGCCTCGATGCTCATGCCCTTGTTGAGCTCGGCATATTGCGGGATCTGCTGGTAGAGCTGGAATTCCTCTTGCCACTCGGCATCGTTGAGCGGCGGGATCACGCCGTGGATCGGTTTCCACTGCGTAATCGACAGGCCGGAATCGGTCAGCCTGGTGGCGCCGCCGACCAGCACCAGCGCAAACAGCACCAGAAGCACCACATAGAGCCAGCCGCGCAGCAGCGCCCGGTTATGCAGGTCGCGGTCGCGGGCAACGTATGGCGCGGCAGCTGATATGGCAGCCATGATCTTGTCCCGGCAGGTTGATTTGGCGGATTGGTGGACCATCGCACCCGTGCTGGCAAGACCATACGGCGCGGCACGCCGTCGCGCCGCGTCTCACCGGTTGCACAGTCTCGCCTCAAGGCCTATGCGAGGCCAATACCCCTTGAGCCGGCCAGGCCGCCTGTGCGAATTCCGGCATGCTCGATCAGGAGACCACCATGCCCCTGCGCCTGAAAAAGCTGATCGGAATGTTTCTGCTGGTGGCGCTGGTCATTGTCTATGCGCTGGTCGCATCGATCTTCGCGGTCGCCCGGCTGTCGGAGTCGGGTCCGTGGGTGCATTTCCTTTTTTTCTTGCTCAGCGGCCTGCTCTGGGTGCTGCCGGCGATGGGCATCATCAAGTGGCTGATGCTGGAGCCGAGAGCCAAGCGCTAGGCGAAAACGCCAGCGTCAGATGGTGACGACCATCTTGCCGGCGTTGGCGAGCGGCGTCGTCACGCCCGACAGCATGGTGCGGATGTGGGCGAGGCTCTGGTAGCGGCCGTTGACGGAGATGCGCGGCAAGGCGTGCAGGAACCCGGCATGCTCGGCGCGCAGCACGCCGTGGCGCGTCGTCACGGCGGAGGTATAGCCGGCGTCGCGGGCAAAGCCCACTTCGCGGCAGCCGACGGCGCTGGCATAGCCATAGGGATAAGCGAAATGGCGGGGCATTTCGCCCAGTTCGGCCTGCAACATGGCGCGCACGGCGCCAACCTCGTGCCGGGCATCGGCTTCGGAGAGCCGCTTCAGGTTGCTGTGGTTGATCGTATGGGCGCCGATCGTCACCAGCGGATGCGCGGCGATGCGACGGATTTCATCCCAGCTCATCAATGTGCGCAAGCGTGGGCCGTCGGAGTCGATGCCGTTTGCGCGAGCTAGGTCACGCAACACAGCCTGCAGGTCCTCCTCGCGGATTTCGGCGGTGAGATAGGCGTGCAGGCGTGCATTGGCCTGCAGCTTCTTCGCGGGGGTCGAGCAATCGATTGTCAGGGGACCGTTCAGCCGCGTCAGAGTGAGGGTATCGCGCGCGTTGACGATGTCCTCGACAACGTCCCACCACAGGTCGGCTGTGCCGTTGATCAGCCCGGGCGCGACATAGATGGTGATCGGCGCGCCGTGCTTCTCGAGCACCGGCAGCGCCTCGACCATGTTGTCGCGATAGGCATCGTCGGCGGTGATCGTGGCAAACTGACCGCCTTTGCCGCCCACCTTGATGCACTCCACCGCTTCGTCCATGGAGACGAAGGCATAGCCATGCGCCTTCATGTCGGCGATCATGGCGTCAAGGAAGCCGGGCGCGATATTCAGATGCCGGTTGACGCTGTCCGGCTTTTCCGGCGTCGCGGTAACACGGTGCAGCATCAGGATGGCGCCAATGCCGCCGATGAACGGCTTGGCCAGCGGTGCAAGGCCGGTATAGCGGGCGACGTTCAGCGCCAGTTTCCGGATTGCCTCCCCGCCGTCGATCATTCATTCACCTTTTGCGCCTAGGCTGATCCAAGCACGGAATGCGCCTATGCGAACCCCCAAATCGCGATCAATACGCCCTAAGGATTGAGGTATGGTTGACGCAACTGCGTCATTTGACGGCAATCGGCTTGCGGCGACCGAGGCATCGTCGCGGGCCTTGCCACGGGACCATGCCGACCTGTCGATTTCAGTGGCGTCCACGGACGGACTCGCGGCCTATGCCGAGTTCTGCCGCTCGGCTTTGTTTGGGCCGGCGCAGAGTGCTGCCTGGGTCCAGAATTGGGCGGCCGAGACACGACCGGACCTGCTTGTCGCGACGCTGAGTGTCGAGGGCAAACCGGTTTTTTCGCTGGCGCTGGAGGTTGCCTCCAAGGGGCTGTTCCGGATCGCCCGCTTCATGGGTGGGCGCCACGCCAACGGCAACTTCGTCGCCGCGGACCCGAACTGGCTGGCCAAGGCGGATATACCGGCCCTCCGATCGGTACTGGCGGCCATCGCCAAGGCACGCCCGGACATCGATCTGGTCGCGCTCGAGCGGTTGCTGCCCGATCTCGACGGCGTCGCCAATCCGCTCGCATCGCTCGACCATTTTTCCAGCCCCAATCTGTCGCTAGCCGTCGATCTCGCCGGCGGCTTCGATGCGCTGCTTTCCCGCGCCAGCGGCAAACGCAAACGCAAGAAGCACCGGTCGCAGATCCGGAAATTCGAGGCCGTAGGCAGCTATCGGCGCATTGAGGCCCGCACCCCCGACGAGGTGGACACGCTGCTCGACGCCTTCTTCGAGATGAAGGAGCTCCGCTTCCGCAAGATGGGCATCGCCAATGTTTTTGGCGACGCGCAGGTACGCGGCTTCTTCCGCGCGCTGTTCATGCAGGCGCTTGCCGAGGACAAGCCTTCGTTCGTGCTGCACGGACTCGCGGTTGCCGGCAAGCTGCGCGCCATCACCGGTTCAAGCCGCTCGGGCAAACGCCTGATCTGCGAATTCGGAGCGATCGCCGAGGACGATCTCGGGCACGCCAGCCCCGGCGACTTCCTGTTCTTCGACAACATCCAGGAAGCCTGCGAGACTGGTTTCGAGGTCTATGACTTTTCGGTCGGAGATGAGCCTTACAAGCGGCTGTGGTGCGATATCGAAACGCGGCATTTCGAAGTGCTGGTCCCGTTGACCGTGAAGGGCCGCATGCTGGCGCTGACGCTTCGGCAAGGCGCGCGGCTGAAAGCCTTCGTCAAGAACAGCCCGATGATCTGGAAGCTGACCAAGGTGCTGCGCCGCAAAGCCGCCGGTCAGGCAGCGCCCTCGGAAGAAGATAGCTGACGCCATGAAGCCGATCATCCGCACACTGTCCCTGCAGGAACTGGGGCTTCTCGTCGACTGGGCGGCCGCGGAAGGCTGGAACCCAGGTCTTGAAGACCCGGCGATGCTCCAGGCGGCGGACCCCGAAGGCTTCATCGGCGCCTTTGTCGGCGACGACATGGCTGCGGCAATTTCGGCCGTGGCCTATGGAAGCGAATTCGGTTTCATCGGCCTCTACATCTCCCGGCCTGACATGCGCGGCATGGGCTACGGCAAGACGGTGTGGGACGCCGGCATGAAAAGGCTCGTTGGCCGGACCGTCGGCCTTGACGGCGTCGCCGAGCAGCAGGCCAATTACCGGCGCAAGGGCTTCGCACCGGCCTACGAGACCATCCGCTTCACCGGGCGCAAGGCAGGCCCGGCGGTCAGGGACGATGGGCTGCGGATGATTACAAAGCAGCTCCTGTCCGACATCGTCGCCTATGACTCCCATTGTTTTCCGGCGTCACGATGGGCCTTCCTGCAGGGATGGCTGCAGGAACCGCATCATGGACTGGCGGCGATCGGTTCGCGCGGCGTCACCGGCTTTGGTGTGGCGCGCCGCTGTCGATCCGGCTTCAAGATCGGCCCGCTGTTTGCCGACGACATGGAAACCGCTTTGCAACTCCTGGAGGGACTGGCCGGTGCCTGTGAGGGCGGCGAGCTGCACATCGACGTCCCCGCCGATAACACCGGCTTCATAACTGCGCTCGATGCGGCCGGCTTTGCGCCGACCTTCACCACCACGCGCATGTACAAAGGTCCTGCCCCGGAACTGGACCTGCAAAGGGTGTTCGGCGTAACGACGCTTGAACTGGGATAGATCGGGCGAACCGCAGAACGGTTCCGCCAAGCGATCCGCGGCTCCCTCAGGCAGCGGCAGTGCGCCGTCCCGGCACCGGATTGCCGGGCGGTTCGTGGCCGAGCGGCGTCACCAGCGTCAGGTCGGGGTAGCCGTTCTCGATCAGCTTGACCGCAGCCTGCGTCACCTCATCGTCGGCCTCCAGCATGGAGAGAAAGACCTCGGTGGCATCGCCGGTCAGGCGGCCGATGCCTTGCGCGTCGGCCGGTCCGCACTCGACCACGACCAGGTCGTAGGCTGTCGTCAGCGACTGCATGATGATCGGCAGCCGGTCGGCGGCACGCATGGCACGAACCGGATCGGCGGTTCCGACGGGAATGACGTGACAGTCCGAGTAGAGATCGGCGTGGATGACGTCGCTGAACTGCGCTTCCGAAGCGAGCAGGTTGGTGATGCCCGGGAAAAGGCCGCTGTCCAGCATCGGCCGCGAGGCGGCCCCCGACGCGGTGAGGTCCAGCAACAGCACGCGCAGCCCGGCGTCGGCGACCTCGCGCGCCACCAGGATCGCGGATGCAGCCGCCTCGTCGCCTTCCGGCGAGACGAATATGGCGCGCGCCGCACCGCTGGAGATCAGCTTTTCGGCAGCTTTCTCGATATCGATCTCGCCCAAGGTGGAACGCGCCGGTTCGGGCCCGACAGCCGTTTGCTCTGTCGCCGCAGTTGCGGGCATTGCGACCACATCCGGCGCCTCGGCCATGGCCGGCATCGCGGCGGCATAGGGCTCCGCATCTGCTTCATCCGCAGGTTCAGGCAGCTCCTGGCGAACGACGGGGTCCTGCAAAACGGCAGGCTCCTGGCGGAGAAATGGCTTGGCGACCGGCGCCTGCGCCACACGGGGCATTGCGACCTCATCGATCCGTTCGAAACGGGAACCGCTCGCCGGCCGCATCGCGCGGCCTGAAAACAGCTCCCGCAGAAGCGTCACGATGGCCATGATCAGCAGCGATGCGGCGAAAGCCGCGCCGACGATCGGCCCGACCTTCGGGAAATAGGCCTCGGAGGGAACAGAAGCCTTCGAGGCGATCCGGGCGTCGACCGGCAGATAGTTGCGATCCTGGCGCGATGCCGCTTCGCGGTAGTTGGTCAGGTAGAGCTCGAGTTGCTGTCGCTTGGCGGTCGCGTCGCGCTGCAGTGCGTCGAGATCGACCTGCTGTTCGCCGGCCTGCGCCGAAGCGGCCTTCAACGTGTTGACGTCTGCGACAAGCTGGTTCTCGCGGGCCTTTGCGGTCTCGGCCTGCATCAACAGGCCTTTCATGATCTTCTGGGCCTCGCTGCGGATCTGCGCGTCGAGATCGGACAGTTGCGATTTCAGCGCGCGAATGCGCGGATGATTGCCAAGCAGTGTCGTCGACAGATCGGCGATGTTGGAGCGCAATTCGACCTGTCGCTCACGCAAGCGTTGGATCAGGTCCGATGACAGAACCTCCGGCACGGCATCCAGCGAACCGCCATTCTGCAGCGCCCTGCGCACACCGTCGGCGGTCGCTTCCGCAGCGGCGCGGTTGGCGCGCACTTTCGACAGTTCGCTCGACAGTTCTGAAAGCTGCTGGGTGGCCAGCACCGAATTGTTGCCACCCATCAGAAGATCGGACTGGGCGCGATAAGCGGCGACCTTCGCCTCGGCATCCTTGACCTGCCGCTGCAGGTCGGCGATTTCCGGCGCCAGGAAGTCCGCCGCGGCGCTGTTCGATTCGAGCTTGGCCGCCCCTTGCCCCGCTATATAGGCGGCGGCGATCGCGTCTGGTGTGGCGGCCGCGAGCTTGGGATCTTCCGATGAGAACTCGATGGCAATGATGCGGGTCTTCTCGACGCCATAGACGTTGAGCTTCTCGTGCATTTTCTTGAGCACGCGCTCTTCCGTCGGAATTTCCATCGGGTCGCTTTTCAGGCCGACCAGGACCAGAGCGCGGCTCAGCGCCGACATGTCGAGCGCTTCATTGAACTCGGGCAGTTTTTCCAGACCGAGCTTTTGCGAGACCTGCTTGAGGATTTCGTTCGAGGAAATGATCTGGACCTGGGTGGCGACGCCCTGTTCGTCGAGAATAGGCTTGTCGGTGTCGTTGTTGTTGCTGGCCGGCCGCGTGTAGATGGATTCGCGCGGCGCGATCTCCACCTGCGTCTCGGCTTTGTAGTGCCGGGTTGCCAGCGAGGCGAAAGCGAAGGCCAGCCCGGTTGCCAACAGGACGACGAGGACTATACGCAGCCAGTTCCTCGCCAGGCTGGCGAAGAGCTGCCTGAGATCGACATCGACATCTGCGGCCGCGGACTGAACGGACATGCATCCCTACTCCGATACTGGGTCAGCACGCACCGTAAACAACTATGGTAACTCAGCCGTTAAGATCGTGGTAAGTTTCCGTTAGGGTTTACTGGCGGGTGACAAACAAAACCGCCAAAAATCACAAAAACTCTTGCCGATGCGCCACGTGTCGGCCGCTCCCTTTACCGGCCATTAACCCTAACAGGATGATAACGGACCTCGATCCCTAGAGTTGCTGCGACGTTGCAGCGACCAGTCGAAGGTACCTGTCCGGCCATGAAAAGCACTGCTTCCCTGTTTCGCGCGCTGCTTGCCGTATCGATGCTGGCTGGCTGTTCCAGCTACCGGCCGACGCCGGCCGCCTTCCATGAGGTGCTCGATCAGCCCTACCGTCTTGGCGCCGGCGACCGCGTCCGCGTGACCGTGTTCGAGCAGGACGGGCTGACCAACACCTACAGCGTCGATCAATCCGGCTATCTCTCCTTCCCGCTTGTCGGCGCCATACCAGCGCGCGGCCACACCGCGCAGCAAATGGAAAAGGAGATTGCCGACAAATTGCGGCAAGGCTATCTGCGCGATCCCGACGTTTCGGTCGAGATCGACCGCTACCGCCCGATCTTCGTCATGGGCGAAGTGGGTGCCGCCGGCCAATATTCCTATGTTCCCGGCCTGACGGTGCAGAAGGCGATCGCCATTGCCGGCGGCTTCACGCCGCGCGCCAACCAGGAAAGCGTCGACATCACCCGCGACATCAACGGCAAGGTGATGACCGGCCGCGTGGTCACCTCCGACCCGTTGCTGCCGGGCGATACGGTCTACGTCCGCGAACGTCTGTTCTGACAGATACCAAGTGGCGGACAGGCTCAGGATCGTCCATTGCTTTCGCTCACCCGTCGGAGGAATTTTCCGGCATGTGCGCGACCTGGCCGAGGCGCAGGTCGCCGCCGGGCATTCCGTCGGCATCGTCTGCGATTCGACGACAGGCGGCACGTTCGAGGAACATCTGTTCGAGCAGATGAAGGACTTGCTGGCGCTCGGCATTCATCGCACGCCGATGCAGCGCCACGTCGGTCCCGGCGACCTTGCCTCGGCCTGGCGCACGTACAGGATCATCAAGGAATTGCGGCCGGACGTACTGCATGGGCACGGCGCCAAGGGTGGCGCCTATGCCCGTCTGTTCGGCTCATTGTTGCGGGTATCAAGGTCTCGCGTAGCCCGCCTTTATTCGCCGCATGGCGGCTCGCTCCACTATGACGAGAACACGACCACCGGAAAGCTGTTCTTCGCGCTCGAGCGCTTCATGGCTCGCTTCACCGACTATCTGCTGTTTGTCTCGGACTATGAGCGGCGGACCTATCGCCACAAGGTAGGCGAGCCGCCCATTCCCAACACCCTCGTCTATAACGGCCTGCGCGCCACTGAATTCGAGCCGGTGATCACCGCGCCGGACGCAGCCGACCTGCTTTATATCGGCATGATGCGCGACCTGAAGGGACCGGACATCTTCATCGACGCATTGGCGCTCGCCGGCCCGCGGTTCGGCCGCGCGCTGACCGCGGTGATGGTCGGCGACGGCGACGACCTTCCGCGTTACCACGGGCAAGTGAAACGCCTCGGGCTCGAGCGCCATGTCCGCTTCCTGCCGCCGATGCCGGCCAGGGAGGCCTTTGCCCTTGCCGCGCTTATCATCGTTCCCTCGCGCGCCGAAGCCATGCCCTATATCGTCCTGGAAACGCTTGCCGCGGGAAAGTCGATGATCGCAACCGCGGTCGGCGGCATTCCGGAGATATTCGACATCGGTTCCCCCGCCCTGATCCGACCTGACCCGATCGAGCTCGCGGACAGGATGAGCCAGGCGCTGGCCGACCCGGCCGCCTATCGCGACCTGATGCCCGATAGCGCCAACCTCAAGGCACGCTTCGGCGCCGATGTGATGGCCGCCGACATCGAGAAGGCCTATTTCGCCGCGCTCGACACGTAGGCGCAGGACCAAGCCGTTCCAAAGCCATGCGTTGTTTCAAGGGTTTCTTAGCTCTCTTTTGCTATGACCGGGGGGAAGCTTGCGGAAAGCCCTCATGAACGAGATCGACCCCGCGCGCCGCTTTTCAGCAGAGGCGGTGCGTAAATTCGACGGCCCGGCCGACGGCGACACGCCAAGCGGCATGAACGATGTCGCCCGCCAGGTCGCCTCGCAGTACCGGCGCGATACGATGTCGCCGATCATGGTCAGCGGTGTCCTGCGCATGGTCGAATTCGGCTTGCTGTTCCTGTCCGGACTCGCCGTCTATTTCCACTATGTCGGGTTCTTCAACTATCTCGCCTGGCAATATCCGGTGACGATCGCAGCGGGCTCGTTCCTTGCCGTGGTGCTGCTCGACGTCACCGACTGCTACCAGATCGTCGCCCTGATGCGGCCCATCGCCAATTTCGGCCGCGTGCTGCTCGTCTGGGCCGGCACTTTCGCCCTGATGGCGCTGACGGCATTCGTCATGAAGATGTCGCAGGACTATTCGCGCCTTTTGTTCGGCAGCTGGTTCGTCATCGGCTTCGTTCTCATCTTCGGCCTCAGGCTGGTGATGTCGAAGCTGATCCGGGCCTGGGCGCGCGATGGCCGCATGGAGCGGCGCGCCGTCATCGTCGGCGGCGGCAAGGCGGCGGAAATCCTGATCCGCTCGGTCGAAAAGCAGCCCTACAACGATATCCGCATCTGCGGCATCTTCGACGATCGCGGCGACAAGCGCTCGCCGCCCATCGTCGCCGGCTACCCCAAGCTCGGCACCATTTCGGAACTGATCGAATTCGCCCGCATCGCCCGCATCGACATGCTGATCGTATCGCTGCCGCTGACCGCCGAATCGCGCGTTCTGCAGTTGCTGAAGAAGCTGTGGGTGCTGCCGGTCGACATCCGGCTTTCGGCGCATTCCAACGCGCTGCAGTTTCGCCCGCGCGCCTATTCCTACATCGGCGCGGTGCCGATGCTCGACATCTTCGACAAGCCGATCAACGACTGGGATTCGGTCGCCAAGCGCGCCTTCGACATTGTCTTCAGCCTGATCGGCATCGTCGTGTTCTCGCCGGTGATGCTGGCGACCGCCATCGCCATCAAGCTCGACAGCAAGGGGCCGGTGCTGTTCCATCAGAAGCGGCACGGTTTCAACAATGAGATCATCGAGGTCTACAAGTTCCGTTCGATGTATACGGACAAGGCCGATCCGACCGCCAAGCAGACGGTGACCAAGAACGACCCGCGCGTCACCCGCGTCGGCCGCTTCATCCGCAAGACCTCGATCGACGAGCTGCCGCAGTTCTTCAACTCGCTGCTGGGTTCGCTGTCGCTGGTCGGTCCACGCCCGCATGCCATCGCCGCACAGTCGCATAATTTGCTCTACAACGAGGTTGTCGACGGCTATTTCGCCCGCCACAAGGTCAAGCCCGGCGTCACCGGCTGGGCGCAGATCAATGGCTGGCGCGGCGAGATGGACACCAACGAGAAGATCCGCATGCGAACCGAGTATGATCTCTTCTACATCGAGAACTGGTCGCTGCTGTTCGATTTGCGGATTCTGTTCCTCACGCCGCTCCGGCTGCTCAACACGGAAAACGCCTATTGAGCGCGATCAGCCATGATCTGCCGCGCGCGGCGGTCAACGCCAAGCTGGTCGCGCTGATTTCCTCGGGCGCGGTCTTCCTCGGCATTCTGCTGTCCGGCTTCGTCATCAGCGAGCCGGCGCCCTATGAGCTCTACATGGCCGGGCTGATCGCCATCTGTGCGCTTTTCGGCTTGCGGATTTCCCGCGCGGCCACGCCGCTGCTGGTGCTGCTGGTGACGATGAACATCGGCGGCATGATCTCTATGACGCAGATGGCGGACCTCGCCAACACACCGCTCTATCTCGCCGTCTCGCTGTTTCTCGCCTTCAGCGCGGTGTTCTTCGCATCGATCACCGCCGTACAGCCGGGCCTCTACCGATTGATCTTCATTGCCTATGTGGTTTCGGCCGTGGCCACCTCGCTGCTTGGCATTGCAGGCTACTTCCATGCCTTTCCGGGCGCGGAGATGTTCACCAAATACGATCGTGCCGCCGGCGCCTTCCAGGACCCGAACGTGTTCGGCCCCTTCCTGGTGCTGCCCGGCATCTATCTGCTCTATCTGCTTTTGACCGGACCGGTGACACGCATGCCGCTGCTGGCGGTACCACTGCTGATCATCACCGCCGGCATCTTCTTTTCCTTCTCGCGCGGTGCCTGGGGCATGTTCGCCGTTTCGGCCGTCCTGCTCACCGGCTGCCTGTTCCTGCAGAGCGCCAGCGGAATGTTCCGGCTGCGCGTGGTGGTGATGACGATTGCAGCACTGGCGCTGCTGGTCGTCGCCATGATCGTCATCCTGCAGCTGCCCGGCGTCTCGGAGATGTTCTCCAACCGTGCCCATCTCGAGCAGAGCTACGACACCGCCCGCCTCGGCCGTTTCGCCCGCTACGGCATCGGCTTCCAAATGGCGATGGAGCATCCGTTCGGCATCGGCCCGCTGGTCTTCGGCACGATCTTCGGTGAAGACACCCACGACATCTGGCTGAAGATGCTGATGGATTATGGCTGGCTCGGCTTCGTGTCGTTCCTGGCGCTCGTCTTATGGACGATAGCAGCCGGCTTCCGCATCCTGCTGCGCGACCGGCCGTGGCAGCCCTATCTCCTGTGCGCCTATGTCGCCTTTATCGGCAATATCGGGCTCGGCACCTTCATCGACATCGACCACTGGCGCCACGTCTATCTGCTGCTCGGCCTGATCTGGGGCGCCATCGCGCTGGAATACAGCCATCAGCGGCTGTTGCGGCCTGCCTTGCAGGGCTCGCCGGCACCGGCAATCGCAGCGGGATAAAAGTCGCGGAATTCGGTTGACCCGCACGGGGTTATCACGATACATCGCGACCGGTCCGGAGTGTAGCGCAGCCCGGTAGCGCACTTGACTGGGGGTCAAGGGGTCGTCGGTTCGAATCCGGCCACTCCGACCAATTCAAAGCAGGACTTGCCCCCGAAGTCCGCCCCTCCAGATGCCCCGGTCAGCCCGGCCAAATCTCGGATCTGGGCAACCATGTCCTCTCCCATTTGAACTCCGGCTTGGGCGCCAACTCTACCCTTGGCACACATCAACCCATTCAGCCCCAATGAGCTCAACCATGCGCTGCGGCGCAATCCGCACGGCCGCATTGGTGGCGCCGGCAGCGGGCACGACTTCGTCGAATTCGCGCAGCGACACGTCACAATAGACCGGCAGCGGCGCCGGCAGGCCGAACGGGCAGACGCCGCCGACCGGATGGCTGGTTGCTTCGACAACCTCGGTGGCGTCGAGCATACGCGGCTTGCCGCCGAACTGGTCCTTGAACTTGCGGTTGTCCAGCCTGGCGATGCCGCTGGTCACCACCAGCATGGTGCGGTCGCCGACGCGCAGGCAGATCGTCTTGGCGATCTGGGCCGGCAGCACGCCATGCGCCTCGGCCGCCAGGGCCACCGTCGCCGAGCTCGCCTGCGTGACGATGACATGGATGTCCGGCGCATGGGCGGCGAAGAAGGCACGAACGGATTCCAGGCTCATATCGAAAAACCGACGGTTCAAAAACGTTATGGACGGCGGATTACGGTCCAGCAGCCAGACGCATAGGCACGTGCGATAGACAGATCGGCAAGTGCCAGGCTGAAGCAAAGCGCTGCGGCAGGTACAAAGAAACCCGCCAAGGGGCCTTGGCGGGTTCTCTGGAATGCATGGTGCGGATCTACGCCAGCGATCGACCTTGCGCCGCCGGCGTCGGCGCAGCCGGGGTGATCAGAGCCTCCTGGGGAAGGTGAAGCGCGGACACAATACGACGCAGCTTCGACGGGTCGGTCACTCTCCCGCTTTCGATATCCTCAATCTCGTCCACCGCCAGGCCGCATGTCAGGGAGAGCTCTTCCACGCTGTAACCGCGGGTCTCCCGCATCGCTCTGAGGGTGTTGTAATCTGGCCCGCTCCCGTTGGTTGCCGGTTCGGAGTGGGGTTCGCTTTTCGCATTATGGGGCATTGGCAACTCCATGACTGAAAGAGTTTGATCAAATGAGGAGTGTTGCCTGAGACGGTCGGGAAGATGCCCTCTCGCCGGCGATTTGCCAAGAGCCAAAAGGGCCGTCACGGGATCGTGAACCAGGCGCCTGGCGCGGCCCTCTCGCGTACACGTCGCGATCAAGTTGTTTTGAAGGTCCGATCGGCCTTTTGCCGGCAGTTTCGCCGCGCACGTTCGTTATCTCCGGGTCGCTGGCGTGAAACCATCCGGTTCCAGCCAGCTCGTTCCCGGAAGGATTTTTGCAATGAACTTGAAGACATTCATGGTCGTGCTCGGCACGATTTCCAGCCTTTCCGTCGCCGGCGCGGGCGCCGCCCAAGCCGCAGACGCGCTGCGTGTGCGCGGCACGGTGGTCAGTTTTGAGCCCACGCTGCTCACCGTGAAAACCCGCCAGGGCGATACCGACGCGATCAAGCTCAAGGCTGGCTGGAAGATCTCGGGCGTCGCCAACGCCTCGGCAAAGGACATCAAGCAGGGGGATTTCCTCGGCATTGCCTCCGTTTCGAAAGCGGATGGCGGCAGCGGCGCCCTGGAGGTGGTGGTCTTTCCGGCCGCGCTGAAAGGCACTGGCGAGGGCGACCGTCCCTGGGACCTGCAGCCAAACAGCCGGATGACCAACGGCACCGTCGCCGACGTTACCGATATAAGCGGGCGATCCGTCACCCTGACCTATGACAATGGCCAGACCAAGAAGATTTCGATCCCCGACACCACGCCCGTCGTGACCTTCGCGCCGGCGACGCCTACCGACCTCAAGCCGGGTGCGACGGTCTTTGTCACCGCTGAGCGGGGCAGTGACGGCGCGCTGAGCGCCAGCCGCGTCGTGGTCGGAAACAACGGCGTCGTGCCGCCGATGTAGTGGGACGGGCGGCCAATGGCCGCCTCTCGATCTTGCCGTGCATGGTGGCAGGAGGCTGAATTGGCAGAAACAGTACAGAAACAAAATTCTACAATCGGGAAATACTGACGAAAAAATTCAGGCGCGTAATTCCATTCGCGGCGGCCGGGCTATCGCCCCGATCCATACGCCCGCGAAACAAAAGGAAACGATCCATGAAGAAGTCCCTCCTCTCGGCCCTCGGGCTTGCAGTTGCATTGGCTTTCACGGTGCCCGTCATCGGTGCGACGAGTGCGGATGCCGCCCCGATGGCAAAGCATCATCGTCACCACCATCATCATCGCCACCATGTCCGCCACCACCATCATCACCGCCACCACCACCATGTGATCGGAAACAAGGCCTAAGCTCCGCAGACCGCCACCGAGAAGACCGGCCTTGGCTTCCTGTCCAAGGCCGGCTACTCCGCCCCGCGAGGCTCGATCGCGGATCGACAATTCACGCAAATCCAATGCGCGACGCCGGTGAGATCGTCATCCCGGCGCTGGCTATGGCACCACCACCAATCCGGCGTTCACCGGCGAATCGAGCGGCTCTGGCGGCTTGACCAATCCGCATTCCTGCGCCGGCGACACAGAGGTGTTGGGCGCCTCTATGCCGACACGCTCCTCGCCAGATGCCGGAGCGACAACAGACATGGCCGCTCGCAAGGAAAATGACGGATCACCTTAGGGCGAGCCGTCACTTCTTCTTGCTCGTATCTGTGGGATTTGGGTTTTAGAATTCAGCGCCGGCTGAACAGCAGACTGGCGACAAGACCGAGCACCACAAGGCCCACTGCGGCGGCAGCTGCCGGATGGTCGCGGGCCGACTTCTCGATCACCCTGCCCTGTTTGCGGATTGCCGGCATGGCATCGTGCAGGCGGCCGGCAAGATCGGAATAGGTGTCGAGCGCGGCATCGCGACCGTCCTCGTAGTAGGCGCCGCCTCGCCTCGCCACAGCCCTCTTCAAGCTGGCCAGTTCCTTGCTGAGAACCGCGACCTGCCTGTCGAGATCGATGTCCGAGAGGGTCGAAAATGATGCCATGGTATGTTTCCTTCACTTGCAGAAGGAAGCGTAACGCCTCACCCGAAGACGGGTTCCGGTTTCGAACTATCGATGTCGCGTCGGGCTGCGGTCAGCGCACCTGGTCAAGCAGGCGCTTGCATTCCAGGAGGTCGAACAGCGCCTCCTGCAGCAAGGCCCTGTTGTCGCGCGAGAGTTTCGATGCATCCGGCTGCACCGGACCGTCCTCGTCGCTCTTGCCCAGGCCGAAAAAGCGGCGGCTGGGCTTCACCCGCGGCTGGCCGACCAGTTCGTCGTCCATGCCACGCGGCTGGGCCGCTGGCGTCAGCGGCACTTGGTCAGCCTGCCTTCGCTGTGAGATCGCCTCGACGGCGGCCATGTCGCCATTGCCGATGGCAACCAGGAAATGGTTGCCGTTCTCGCGCAACAGCTTCTGCACGCCCTTGATGGTGTAGCCCTGGTCGTAGAGCATGTGGCGAATGCCCTTGATCAGTTCGACATCCTGCGGCCGGTAGTAACGACGGCCGCCGCCGCGCTTCATCGGCTTGATCTGGTTGAAACGCGTTTCCCAGAAACGCAGCACATGCTGCGGCAGATCGAGATCTTCGGCGACCTCGCTGATGGTACGAAAGGCGTCGGGGCTCTTGTCCATGGGCGAATCCTCACGCTGGACGATGATCCGGCCTACCTGCCGAATCGGGGCTTATTTCAGCGGTTTATGAAGCAATATTCAAGCCCGGCGTCATGGCGGCGGCAGTTTTCAACCGCGCAATGGACTACTTGCCGCTTTTGGCCTTGCCGCTCTGATGGGAGCGCAAGATACGGCTCTTCAGCACATTCGACGACTTGAAGGTCATCACCCGACGCGGCAGGATCGGCACTTCCTCGCCGGTCTTGGGATTGCGGCCGATGCGTTCGTTCTTGGAGCGGACGTGGAATGTCGCGAAGGACGACAGCTTCACCGTTTCGCCGCGCACGATGGCTTCGCAGATTTCATCCAGCACCGCTTCGACGAGCTCGGCCGATTCAGTGCGCGACAGGCCGACCTTCCGGTAAACTGCCTCGGCAAGGTCGGCGCGCGTAAGTGTCTTTCCCCCCATGCGACCGTCCCATCAGCTCAAAACATAAAATTCGGCACAACAACGGCAGAGCCTAAGTAATTGATCCGTCAAGGTCAAGGACCGAAACTGGACCGTTCGGCACTTACCAGCGAACCAGGACAGCGCCCCAGGTGAAGCCGCCCCCCATCGCTTCCAGGAGGACGAGATCGCCCTTCTTGATGCGGCCGTCGGCGACGGCCACCGACAGCGCCAACGGCACGGAAGCAGCCGAGGTGTTACCGTGCAAATCGACCGTAACCACCACCTTTTGCTCAGCTATCCCGAGCTTCTTGGCGGAAGCGTCAATAATTCGTTTATTGGCCTGGTGGGGCACGAACCAGTCGAGATCATCGGCCGAGATACCGGCTTGCGCGAACGTCGCCTCGATGACGTCGGTGATCATGCCGACCGCATGCTTGAAGACTTCGCGACCCTCCATCCGGAGATGGCCAACCGTACCCGTGGTCGACGGCCCGCCGTCGACGAAAAGCTTGTCCTTGTGCGTGCCATCGGAGCGCAGGCTGGCCGCCAGAACGCCATGGTCGGCGATCGTGCCCGCCCCCTCGCCTGCTTCCAGAATCATGGCGCCGGCGCCGTCGCCGAACAGCACACAGGTCGAGCGGTCGCTCCAGTCGAGGATGCGCGAGAATGTTTCCGAACCGATCACCAGGACACGCTTGGCCAGGCCGCCGCGGATGTAGAGATCGGCGGTGGTCACGGCATA